>JAOPVV010000166.1 GCA_025966005.1 Frankiales bacterium | reverse complement strand
CCCGCTGTGGCACGTCATGGCCTTCATGCTGCTCATGGGCCTCGGGCTGGGGCTGTCGATGCAGACGCTGGTCATCAGCGTCCAGAACGCGCTGCCGCCCCGGGACATGGGCGTGGCGACCTCGTCGCTGACGTTCTACCGCTCGCTCGGCGGGACGCTCGGCGCGGCCGTCTCGCTCGGCATCCTGATCGGCTCGCTGTCGGGCAACAACCAGGACCGGGCCCTCGCCGCAGGGCTGCCGCAGGCCGTGATCGACCGCTTCGGCGAGGCGTCCGCGCTCGACGACAGCTCGATCATCTCGACCCTGCCCGCCGCGGTGGAGCGGGTCGTCCTGCAGGGCTTCGCCGACTCGATGTCGACCGTGTTCGTGGTGGTCGCGTTCCTGCTGGTGCCCGCGTTCGTCCTGGCGCTGTGCACCAAGGAGATGCCGCTGCGCACGCAGGGCGGCATGGCCGCGGCCAAGACCGACGAGGACACCGAGGCGCAGATGTCGGCCGCCCGCGCGGAGTCCGCCGTCCTCTAGTCCGTTGGGCGTCGCCGGCCTCGGTAGCCCTACGCGCCGCGGTCGGGGCGCGCCGTCTCCGGGTCGGGCCCTGCGGTCTCGCGCCAGCGCGAGGTGATCGGCAGCCGCCGGTCGCGCCCGAACGCCCGGCCGGTGATCTTCGGCCCGGGCGGTGACTGACGGCGCTTGTACTCGGCGGTGTCGACGAGCTTGACCACCCGGTCGACCAGCTCGGGGTCGAAGCCGCCGGCGATGAGCTGCGCGCGGCCGTGGTCCTGCTCGACGTAGGCGTCGAGCAGGGTGTCGAGCACGTCGTAGGGCGGCAGCCGGTCGCTGTCGAGCTGCCCGGGCGCCAGCTCGGCGGACGGCGGCTTGTCGATGCTGCTCGCCGGGATCGGCGGCACCTCGCCGCGCTCGACCGCGACGGCGTTGCGCCACCGGGCGAGGTCCCAGACGAGCGACTTCGGGACGTCCTTGATCGGCGCGAAACCACCTGCGCTGTCGCCGTAGAGCGTCGAGAAGCCGGTGGCGAGCTCGCTCTTGTTGCCGGTGACCAGCACCAGGTGGCCGTGCTCGTTCGACAGCGCCATCAGGGTCGTGCCGCGCACCCGGGCCTGCAGGTTCTCGACGGCCAGGCCGGTGAGGTCGACCAGTGAGCGCCAGGCGTCCACGACGGTGCCGATCGGCACCAGCGACCAGTGCAGGCCCTGCCGCTCGGCGAGGTCCTCGGCGTCGGTCACCGAGTGGTCGGACGACCAGGCGCTCGGCATCCCGACCACGTGGACGGCGTCGGCGCCGAGGGCGTCGCAGGCGATGGTCGCGACCAGGGCCGAGTCGATGCCGCCGGACAGGCCGAGCACGACCGAGCGGAAGCGGTTCTTCTGGACGTAGTCGCGGGTGGCCGTGACCAGCGCGCCCCAGACCTCGGCCTCGGGCTCGAGGGGCACGGCGATGCCGGGCACGAGCGGCTCGTACGGCGCGACCGGCTCGGCGGTGAGCAGCACCCGCTCTACCGTCATGCCGGCGGTCTCGCCGGTGGTGTCGGAGGTCGCCAGCGGCAGGTCGAGGTCGACGACCATCAGCCCCTCCTCCCACAGCGGGGCGCGGGCGACCATCGCCCCGGCGGCGTCGACGACGAGGCTGTCGCCGTCGAAGACCAGCTCGTCCTGCCCGCCGACCGTGTTGACGTAGACCAGGGCGGCGCCCGCCTCGACGGCCCGGCGGGACGCCAGCGGCCCACGGACGTCGTCCTTGTCCCGCTCGTACGGCGAGCCGTTGATGCAGACGACCAGGCCCACCTCGGCGGCGCGGGCGACCGCGACCGGTCCGCCGTCCTGCCAGAGGTCCTCGCAGACGACGGTGGCGACGTCGACGCCGTGCAGCCGGACGACCGGCAGCCGGTCGCCGCGCACGAAGTAGCGGAACTCGTCGAACACGCCGTAGTTCGGCAGGTGGTGCTTGGCGTAGCGCGAGACGACCTGGCCGCGGAACAGGACCGCGGCCGAGTTCTGCGGCTCGCCGGCCGGGCGCCCGAGCGCCGGGGCGGACTGCTCGCTGCGACCGCAGTAGCCGACGACGACGGCCAGCTCGCCGGCGCCCTCCTGGGCCAGGCGCACCGCCAGTGCCTCGAGCACCTCGAGGCTCCGCTGCACGAACGACGACCGCAGGACCAGGTCCTCGGCCGGGTAGCCCGTGATCATCATCTCGGGGAAGGCCACGAGGTGGCAGCCCTGCTCGACGGCGTGCTGCACCCAGCTGCTGACGAGGTCGGCGTTGCCGTCGAGGTCGCCGACGGTGTGGTCGACCTGGGCCAATCCGATCCTCAGCTGCGCCATGCCCCGAGGCTAGGTGACGCCCCGACACGCCACTACCCCGCTCGAACCGCTCGCCAGGAGGTCCTGGACGAACGGTTCGAGCGGGGTAGTGCGGACGTCGGGGGGGCGGGGGCTACTGGCCGGCGGCGGTCAGGGCGTCGTACTCGGCGTCGGTCAGCTCCACCTGCGCGGCGGCGCAGTTCTCCTCGAGGTGGGCGATCGAGCCGGTGCCCGGGATCGGCAGCATCACGGGGGAGCGGCGCAGCAGCCAGGCCAGCGCGAGCTGCGCGTGGGTGGCGTCGTGCTCCTTGGCGATCTCGTCGAGGACCCCGCCCGGGCGGGCCAGCTCGCCGGCGGCCACGGGGAACCAGGGCATGAACGCGATGCCCTCGCGCTCGCAGTACTGCAGGACCTCCTCGGACTGGCGGTTGCCGAGGTTGTACAGGTTCTGCACCGAGACCACGTCGACGACCTCGCGGGCCTGCTCGATCTCGGCGACGGTCACCTCCGAGATCCCGATGTGCCTGATCTTGCCGGCGTCCTGGAGCTCCTTGAGGGCGCCGAGGCTCTCCTCGACCGGCACCTTCGCGTCGAACCGGTGCAGCTGGTAGAGGCCGATCTGCTCCACGCCGAGGCGGCGCAGGCTCATCTCGACGCACTGGCGCAGGTACTCGGGCCGGCCGACCTGCTCCCAGACGTCGGGCCCGGACCGCGTCAGACCGCCCTTGGTGGCGATGAGCACGCCGTCGTACGGGTGCAGCGCCTCGCGGATGAGGTCCTCGGAGACGTACGGGCCGTAGCTGTCGGCGGTGTCGACGAGGTCGACGCCGAGCTCGACGGCGCGGCGCAGGACGGCGATCGCGGTGTCGCGGTCGGCGGGCGGACCCCAGATCCCCTTGCCGGTGATGCGCATGGCGCCGTAGCCGAGCCGGGTGACCGGCAGGTCCCCGCCGAGGGAGAAGGTGCCGCTCGCGGAGACGGGCGTGGTCGAGGTGGTCATGCGTCCTCCAGGGTCAGTGGCGTGCGTGCGGGGCGTTCGGCACAGGGGCGGCAACCGCTGTGACCACCCATCCCTTCCCCGGACCACCCGTCCGGACCACGTGCTCTGGTCCTGACGGGGTCATCTGCTCGGCTGATCCGCGCCCTGCGGCCGAGGTCGCCGTCACCACGCCCGGACCCACCCCGGGCTGCCGGACCGGAGCAGGACCTGTGCAGGCAGGAGGGCGGCGCTTCGACGTCCTGGCGTCGCCGCTGTCGGGACCCCGGGGCTCATCGGGGCGAGGGCCTTGCTCACCGAGCGCTGAGGTCGACGTCGAGCGGACGCCGGGACGGGCGCAGCGCTCAACCACGGACCGCTGCGGCCGATGCACACAGCAGTGGTCGAGGTGGAGCAGTCGGACGAGCGGGACTCGCGCAGCACGCAGGACGTGCTGGGCGAGTACGGCCTGCCCGAGCACGCCCCCGTCGAGCAGCTCGAGGCGCTGATCCGGGTCGCGGCCGCGCTGTGCGGCACCGCGTCGGCCGTCGTCAACCTGCTCGACGGCTGCTTCCAGCACCAGGTGGGCGCCGTCGGCTTACAGGCGGGACGCTCCGACGTCGGCGACTCGATGTGCGCGGTGTCGCTGGGCTGCCCCGAGCTGCGCTACACGCCGGACGCCAGCCTCGAGACGGGGTTCCGGCACAACCCGTGGGTCGACGGCCGCCGGGCGGCGGTCCGGCTCTACGCCTCGGCGCCGCTGCTCCTGCCGGACGGCCGGGTCCTCGGCACGCTGTGCGTGTTCGACGTCGTCCCCGGGACGATCGACCAGGTGCGCCGCGCGGCCCTGGCCGACCTGGCCGCCCAGGCCGTGGTGCTCATCGAGCACGCCCGGGAGGCACGGGCGGCGCAGGCGCAGGCGCTGCTGTTCCGGATCGTCGCCGAGAGCCCGTCCGACGTGCTGTCGTGGCACCGGGCCGACGGTGTCGTGCTGTGGGTCTCGCCCTCGGTGCGCTCGGTGCTGGGCCGCGACCCGGCGTCGCTGGTGGGGCGCCGCTCGGACGTCGTGCACCCGGACGACCGCCTGCTGCTCGAGGGGGTGCTCGACGACGTGCTCGCCGGCGTGGCCCGGCAGGTGACCGTCCGTCAGCAGCACGCCGACGGCAGCTGGCGCTGGATGGAGCAGCTGCTCTCGCCGATGACCGGCCAGGACGGCGACCTGCAGGTGCACTGCGTGACCCGGGACGTCACGGGCCGGGTGGAGGCCGAGGCGGCGCTGCGAGAGACGGCGGCCCAGCTCGAGGTCGCGCGCGACGAGGCGCTGCGCCGCGGTGCGCTGCTGGAGGCGGTGCTCGACACCATCGGCGTCGGGGTCGTGGCGTGCGACGCCGACGGCCACCTGACGATGTTCAACCGGGCCAGCCGCGAGTTCCACGGTCTGGTCGAGGACCCCACCCTCGACCCGTCGCAGTGGACCGACCGCTACGCGCTGTTCGACGCCGACGGGACGACACCGCTGGCCCCCGAGCGCATTCCGCTTGTGCGCGCTCTGGCCGACGGCCGGATCAGCGAGGCCGACATCGTCATCGCCCCGGCCGGCCGTCCCGCCCACCTGGTGCGCTGCGACGGGCGTGCCCTGCGCGACGACGACGGCCGCCTGCTGGGGGCCGTCGTGGCGCAGCGCGACGAGACCGCTGCACGGGCCGCGGTCGGCGCCCTGCGCGCGTCGGAGCAGCGCTTCCGCGCGGCCTTCAGCGACGGGCCGGCGCCGATGGCGCACCTGGACGGTGACGGCCGCCTGGTCGACGTCAACGCCGCCCTGCGTCGCTTCGTCTCGCACACCTCCGGCCGGCTGGTCGGCAGGCAGCTCGCCGAGCTCGTCCTGGACGCTGACGCCGCCCGGCTGCAGCGTGCGCTGGACGGCGGTGGCACCCGCGCGGAGCCGGTGGAGGTGCGCGTCGTGCGCTCCGACGGGACCGCGGTCTGGTGCGAGCTGGCCTGCTCGCGCACCACGGGCGCCGACGGCGTCGACCACCTGCTGGTGCAGCTCGTCGACGTGCACGCCCGCAAGCTGTCCGAGCTGGCGCTCCAGCGCGCAGCGCGCCAGGACCCGCTGACGGGGGCGTCGAACCGCGAGGGACTGTCCGACCGGCTGGCCGAGCTGCTCGACCCGGCCAGCCCCGACGCCTCGCCCGTCGCCCTGCTGTTCGTCGACCTCGACCACTTCAAGCGCGTCAACGACGAGGCCGGCCACGAGGCAGGCGACCTCGTGCTGCAGGCCGTCGCCGGTCGCCTGCGCGCCGCAGTGCGCCCCGGCGACTGCGTGGCCCGGCTCGGGGGCGACGAGTTCGTCGTCGTGGTCACTGGCCGAGCCGTCGCGGCCGTCGAGCAGCTGCGCGACCGGCTGCCGTCCCTGCTCGCCGCACCGATCCTCGTCGCCGGCATCTCCCACCGGGTCGGGGCCAGCGTCGGGCTGGCCCACGGGAGGGTCGGCGACCACCCGGCGGCGGTGCTGGCCCGAGCCGACGCGGCGATGTACGCCCACAAGCGGCGGCGCGCCGGCCTGACGCAGACCTCGCCCCGCACGCTGCCCGTGCAGGGCAGCCGGGTGCCCCTGAGCCCCTGACCGCTGCCCCTACAGCTGCGCCTGACAGTGGTGCCCGTGACGGCGGCCGCCCGGCGGGTCGCCCGCTCGGCAGCGGGTAGTCGGTCGCTGTGACCCCCGCCGAGACCCTGGACCAGGCGCTCATCGACGCCGAGCTGGCCCAGGCCCGCGCGGAGGTCGCCTTCCTCCGCCTGCAGACCATCGCCGACGCCGCCTCCGAGGCCGTCCAGTTCAGCCGGGAGGCGCTCGCGGCAGCGACCGCGGCCGTCGAGGCGGCGCGGCGCCTGATCGAGCTGCACCACCTGCCGTCCGGCTGAGTCCGCCACCCACCCGTCCGGGACACGTGCGCACGACGCGCCGTGCGCGCGGCGGGCGGTGGGGACCACCAGGTACGTACTGTGCTGGGAGCAGCGTGGACCGCGAACGCGGCCGGCCCTGCGGACCGTGTGCAGACCGAGCAGGCCCTCGAGGCCACTGACCTGGGAGAACGTGCGTCGTGGACAAGCAGCAGGAGTTCGTCCTCCGCACGCTCGAGGAGCGCGACATCCGCTTCGTCCGGCTGTGGTTCACCGACGTGCTGGGCACCCTGAAGTCGGTGGCGATCGCCCCGGCCGAGTTGGAGGGCGCGTTCACCGAGGGCATCGGCTTCGACGGGTCGGCCATCGAGGGCTTCTCCCGCGTCCACGAGAGCGACATGCTCGCAATGCCCGACCCGGCGACCTTCCAGGTCCTGCCGTGGCGCAGCGAGAGCGCCGACGGCCCGGGCACCGCCCGGATGTTCTGCGATATCACCATGCCGGACGGCACGCCGTCGTGGGCTGACCCTCGGCACGTGCTGCGGCGGGCCCTGGGCAAGGCCGCCGACGCCGGCTTCACCTTCTACACGCACCCCGAGATCGAGTTCTTCCTGCTCAAGGGGCAGCCGGCGCCGGGCGAGCAGCCCGTGCCCGTCGACGCCGCCGGCTACTTCGACCTGACCCCGCACGGCGTCTCCCAGGACTTCCGCCGCGACGCCATCACGATGCTCGAGCGGATGGGCATCTCGGTCGAGTTCAGCCACCACGAGGTCGCCCCAGGCCAGCAGGAGATCGACCTGCGGTACGCCGACGCGCTGTCGACCGCCGACAACATCCTCACCACCCGCCACGTCATCAAGGAGGTCGCGCTCTCGCAGGGCGTCTACGCGACCTTCATGCCGAAGCCGTTCAGCGACCAGCCGGGCAGCGGGATGCACACCCACCTGTCGTTGTTCGAGGGCGACCAGAACGCCTTCTACGACGGCAGCGACCCGCTGCACCTGTCCAAGGTGGCCAAGCACTTCATCGCCGGGCTGCTCAAGCACGCCGCCGAGATCACCGCCATCACCAACCAGTGGGTCAACTCCTACAAGCGGCTCATCTCCGGCGGCGAGGCACCTCCGTACGTCTGCTGGGGCTCCAACAACCGCAGCGCGCTCGTGAGAGTGCCGATGTACAAGCCGAAGAAGAGCGGATCGACCCGCATCGAGGTGCGCAGCCCGGACAGCGCCACCAACCCCTACCTGTGCTTCGCGGTGCTGCTCGCCGCGGGCATGAAGGGGATCGAGGAGGGCTACGAGCTGCCGCCCGGCGCCGAGGACGACGTGTGGTCGCTGACCGACGCCGAGCGCCGGGCGATGGGGCTGACGCCGCTGCCGAGCAGCCTGGCCGAGGCGATCGACGTGATGGAGCGCAGCGAGCTGGTCGCCGAGACGCTGGGGGAGCAGGTCTTCGACTTCTTCCTGCGCAACAAGCGCGCGGAGTGGACCGAGTACAGGTCCCAGGTGACGCCGTTCGAGCTCGGCCGCTACCTGCCCGTCCTGTGACCCGCGCGCTGGTCATCACGCACTCCGCTACCGAGGGCGTCGGCACGCTCGGCGAGTGGCTCCCGGCCGCCGGCCTCGACCTCGACGTCGTCGAGCCGTGGGACGGCGACGCGCTGCCCGAGACCCTCGACGGCTACGACGCTCTCGTGGTGATGGGCGGCCCGCAGCAGGCCTACGACGACGGCTCCGCGCCCTGGCTGCGGGCCACCAAGGACCTGCTCCGCCTCGCGGTGCGGACCGACGTCCCGACGCTCGGCGTGTGCCTCGGCGCGCAGCTGCTGGCAGAGGCCAACGGCGGGCGCGTGCAGCTCGGCGAGGACGGCATCGAGGCCGGTGCCCGACTGGTCGCCAAGCGCGACGCCGCCTGGGACGACCCGCTGCTCGCCGACGCGCCCTTCACACCGACGGTGGTGCAGTGGCACGAGGACGTCATCGTCGACCTCCCGCCCGGCGCGCTGCTGCTGGCGAGCAGCAGCAAGTACGCGAACCAGGCCTTCCGCGTCGGAAGCCGCGCGTGGGGGCTGCAGTTCCACGTCGAGACGCCGCCGGAGATGGTCCGCCACTGGGGCAAGGAGTACGGCGCCCGCGTGGTGGAGGCGGGCCAGGACCCGGTGGCCCTGGCCGAGCGGGCCGTCGGCGAGCTGGAGGAGGTCGGCGAGTGCTGGCGTCCGGTCATGGCACGCTTCGCCGAGATCGCCCAGGGGCGCGGACGCACCGTCCTGCCGCTCGTCAGCGCCGACGGCACCGACACCCGCGGCACCCCGACCCAGGAGCACCTCCATGACCACTGAGGTCGTCATCACCGCCACCGACGACGGCTCGTACCGCATCTCGGGCGACGTCGTCGTCCTCGACGCCGCCGGCAACGCGTTCCCGACCGTGGCCGGACGGGACGTGTTCCTGTGCCGCTGCGGCCACTCGGCGAACAAGCCGTTCTGCGACGGCTCGCACGGCCGCGAGGGCTTCTCGGCCGTCGAGCGGGCCGTCGTCGCGGGCGACCAGGCCGCCCCCACCGGCTGAGCCGGCCGGCCCTGATCGCTCCCGTGCACCCGTGACGCCCTTCGACTCCCGCGGCAGCGGCACCGGCCAGCTCGTCCGGCTCGGCTTCCAGGAGCCGGCGGCGACCCAGGACGCGCTGGTGCGCCTGGGCCTGTGGGACTCCGGACGTCCGGTCGACGACGGCGCGGGCACGGTCGTCACGTCCGTCGCCGACGTCGCCGACCCCGACCTCGCGGTGCTGGCACTCGTCCGGCTGCAGCAGGCGCAGGCCGACCCGTCCGACCTGGTGCACGCGCTGTGCGCGCACGAGGGCCTGCGGGCGCGGCTGCTCGGCGTGCTCGGGACCAGCACCGCCCTCGGCGACCACCTGGTCGCCCACCCCGACGACTGGCGGGTGCTGCTCGACGACGACCTGGTCGCCGCCCGGCCCAGCCGGCACGGCCTGCAGTCGCGGCTGCTGGCCGCGGTCGGGGCCCCGACCGGGGCCGAGCTGCCCTGGGGCACCGGGGGAGCCCGGGCGAGCCTTACGGGTGCCGCGGCGGTCGAGGCGCTGCGCCGGGAGTACCGCCGCTGCCTGCTCGAGCTGGCCTCCCGCGACGTCACCGGCACGGTCGCGGTCGAGGACGTCGGTGGCGAGCTGGCCGACCTGGCCGCGGCGACGCTCACCGCCGGGCTGGCCGTCGCCCTCGCCGGCCTGCCCCACGACGCGACGCCGTGCCGGCTGGCGGTCATCGGCATGGGCAAGTGCGGAGGACGCGAGCTCAACTACGTCAGCGACGTCGACGTCGTGTTCGTCGGCGAGCCGGTCGGCGACGGCGACGACGACGCGGCCCTGCGCACGGCCACCCGGCTGGCCGCCGAGATGATGCGCGTCTGCGGCGAGGTCGCCTGGCCGGTCGACGCCGGCCTGCGCCCCGAGGGCGGTTCCGGTCCGCTGGTGCGGACGCTCGCCAGCCACGAGGCCTACTACCGGCGGTGGGCGAGGACGTGGGAGTTCCAGGCGCTGCTCAAGGCCCGGCCCGTCGCCGGCGACCTCGCGCTCGGGAGCGCCTACCTCGACGTCGTCGCACCGATGGTGTGGGACTCCGCCGGGCGCAAGGACTTCGTCGAGGAGGTCCAGGCGATGCGCCGCCGGGTCGAGTCGACGCTCAAGGGCGACAAGGCCGACCGCGAGGTCAAGCTCGGTCGCGGTGGGCTGCGTGACGTCGAGTTCGCCGTCCAGCTCCTGCAGCTCGTGCACGGCCGTACCGACGACACCGTGCGCAGCGGCACCACCCTGAGGGCCCTCGACCAGCTCGCCGCGGGCGGCTACGTCGGCCGCGAGGACGCCCGCCACCTCGCCGACTCCTACCGCTGGCTGCGCACCGTCGAGCACCGGCTGCAGCTGCACCGGCTGCGCCGCACCCACCTGCTGCCGGCCCCCGACGACGAGGTCGGCCTGCGGCGGGTCGCCCGGGCGGTCGGGTACCGCGGCGACGCCGTCACGACGTTCAGCCGGGAGCGCGCCGGCTACGGCCGCGAGGTGCGGCGGCTGCACGAGAAGCTGTTCTACCGGCCGCTGCTGTCAGCCGTCGCCCGGCTGCCCGCAGACCAGGCCCGGCTCACCCCCGCGGCCGCCAGGGCGCGGCTCGAGGCGCTGGGCTTCGCCGATCCCGCCGGGGCCCTGCGCCACCTCGAGGCCCTGACCGAGGGCGTGTCGCGACGCGCGGTCATCCAGCAAACCCTGCTGCCGGCGATGATCGGGTGGTTCGCCGACGCCGCCGACCCCGACGCCGGGCTGCTGGCGTTCCGGCAGGTCTCGGACCGGCTCGGCTCGACGCCCTGGTACCTGCGGCTGCTGCGCGACGAGGGACGCGCCGCCGAGCGGCTGGCCCATCTGCTGGCGTCGTCCCGACTGGTCGCCGACCTGCTCGGCCGGGCGCCCGAGGCCGTCCGGCTGCTCGCCGACGACGCCGAGCTGCAGCCGCGGTCCCGCGCGACGCTCGAGAGCGCCTTCGTCGCCACTGTCCGCCGGCGCGACGACTGGGAGGGCGCGGTCGCGGCCGCCCGCGGTCTGCGCCGCGAGGAGCTGCTGCGGGTCGCCTGCGCCGACCTGCTCGGCCTGGTCGACCAGGAGCAGGTCGGTCAGGCGCTGTCGGACGTCGCGGCCGCGGTGCTGTCGGCGGCCCTGGCCACCGCGACCCGCAAGGTCGAGACCGAGCTGCGCGCACCGCTCCCCATCCGCTTCAGCGTCCTGGCCATGGGACGGCTCGGCGGCGGGGAGCAGGGCTACGGCAGCGACGCCGACGTGCTGTTCGTCCACGAGGCGCACGACGGCGTCGCGGACGGCGAGGCCGCCGGTGTCGCGTTCGACGTCGCCAACGAGCTGCGCCGCCTGCTCGCGCTGCCCGCACCCGACCCGCCGCTCGAGGTCGACGCCGACCTGCGTCCGGAGGGCAAGCAGGGACCCCTCTCGCGCAGCCTGGCGTCCTACGCCGCCTACTACGACCGCTGGTCGCACGTCTGGGAGGCGCAGGCGCTGCTGCGCGCGGCGCCGCTGGCCGGCGACCCCGAGCTGGCCGACCGCTTCCTGGCCGCGGTGGCCCCGGTGCGCTACCCCGAGGGCGGCCTGAGCCAGGAGTCGGTGGTGGAGATCCGTCGCATCAAGGCCCGGATGGAGGCCGAGCGGCTGCCCCGGGGCGTCGACCCGAGGCTGGCCCTGAAGATGGGACCGGGCGGGCTGGCCGACGTGGAGTGGGTGGTGCAGCTGCTGCAGCTGCGGCACGGCCACGAGCTGCCCGACCTGCGCACGCCGGCGACCCTGCCGGCGCTGCGCGCCGCCGCGGCGCACGGCCTGCTCGACCCCGCCGACGCCGAGGTCCTGCGCCGCGCCTGGACGCTCGTCGCGCACGTCCGCAACGCCCTGGTGCTCGTGCGCGCCAAGCCGGCGGTGAGCCTGCCGACCAGCGGCCGGGACCTTGACGGCGTGGCCCGGGCGCTCGGTTACCCTGCGGACTCGCAGGGAGACTTCCTGGACGACTACCGGCGGTCCACCCGTCGTGCCAGGTCCGTGGTCGAGAGGGTGTTCTACGCATGAGTGTCCGCACCGCAGACCGACCGGCCGCCGAGACCGTGCGGGTCGTGCGCGCCGGCGACACCTCGTTCCTGCTCCGGGAGCAGTCCGGTCCGGTCACCGCAGGCAGCACCCCGGTGCTGCTGCTGCACGGCGTGCCGGAGACCTCCTCGTGCTGGCGCGACCTCGCCCCGCGGCTGGCCACCGGCCGTCGCGTGCTCGCGCCCGACCTGCCGGGCCTGGGCGGCTCCACCTACACGGGTGCCTTCGACGTCCCGTCGCTCGTCGCCGAGCTCGCGGCGCTGGTCGAGCTCGAGGTCCCCGGCGGCCGGGTCGACGTCGTGGGCCACGACTGGGGCGGCTCCCTCGCGCTGGGCCTGGCCGGTGCCCGGCCCGACCTGGTCCGGCGCCTCGTCGTCGCCAACGCGCCCTACCGGCAGGTGCCGCTGCTGCGCGCCGCGCACATCCCGTTCTTCGCCCTGCCCGTCGCCCCCGAGCTGCTCTTCCGCGTCGGCGGCCGACGGGTCGTCGACCTCATGCTCGACGTCGCCTGGCGCGCCACGGCCCGGCTCGACCCCGAGAGCCGGGCCGAGTACGAGGCGGCGTACACCTCCCGGGCCAACGTCAGCGCGATGCTCGGCTACTACCGGGCGGCCGCCCGGCCCAGGCTGGTGGCGGCGGTGACCCGGCGCAAGCCCGCCGGGGTGCCGCGGGTCGGCGCGGAGAAGGCCCTGGTGCTGTGGGGCGCCGAGGACCCGGTCCTGCCGGTCTCGGTGGGGGAGGGCGTCGTGCGCGACCTCGGCGCCGACTGCGTGATGGTCACCGTGCCGGGCGCCGGCCACTTCGTCGTGGAGGAGGCGCCGGACGTCGTCGCCACCGTGCTCCTCGACTTCCTTGCCGACGCCGCCACCCCCGCGCCGCGCGTACACGCAGCCCCTCCGGAGCGGCCGCACGCCGCCGGGCAGCCGATCGAGCCCGGGCCCGTCGCCGAGCGCTCGGCCGCCGAGGCGCCGCCGGCGGTCAAGGCCGCCGCGAGGGCGAAGGCTGCCGGGACGCCCGTGACCAGGGCGACGCCGAGGCCCGCTGCGACGCC
>JAOPVV010000149.1 GCA_025966005.1 Frankiales bacterium | reverse complement strand
GACGGAGGGCGACGACGCCCTCGCGGTGCTCGCGCGGCTGTTCGTGCTCGGTACGGAGGTGGACCTCAAGCAGGCACGCCGCGCCGGCGTCCCCGAGACGTGGCTGGTGCCCGACGGGTACGGCGTCGCGGCGGCGGTCCGGCTGCAGCCGGTCGTCCACGACGGTGTCGAGGTCGTCGTCGCGCACGACCCCGGCCGGGCTGCCGAGGGCGTGCACCCCGAGCAGGTCCTGGGGGTCGGCGCCGCCAGCCTGACGCTGGCCGCCGCGACCCCGCGTGCGAACGTCGGCCGCACCCTCGATCTCGGGGCGGGCTCCGGCATCCAGGCGCTGCTCGCCGAGGACCACAGCAGCACCGTCGTCGCGACCGACGCCAACCCGCGCGCCACGGCGTACGCCCGGCTGTCGGCGGCGCTCAACGGCCAGGTGGTCGACGCGCGCACCGGCGACCTGCTGGCGCCCGTGCGTGGTGAGCTGTTCGACCTGGTGGTGAGCAACCCGCCGTTCGTCATCGGCCCGGGCGCCCGCTACACCTACCGCGACGGCGGGCACGACGGCGACGAGCTGTGCCGCCGGCTCGTCGGCGAGCTGCCGCGCCACCTGGTCGAGGGCGGCACGGCGGTCCTGCTGGCGAACTGGCTGCACGTCGAGGGCGAGGACGGCGACGCCCGGGTGCAGTCCTGGTTCGGCCGCGACGTCGACGGCTGGGTGGTGCAGCGCGAGCTCGCCGCTCCCGAGGACTACGTGACGGCCTGGCTGCGCGACACCGACGAGGGGGCGCGGTTCGACGAGCTGTACGACGGCTGGATGGCGTGGTTCGAGCTGCGCCACGTCGAGGCCGTCGCCTTCGGCGTCCTGGCGATGACGCCCGGCACCGGACGGGTGCACCTCGACGACGTGCCGCAGGCGGTCGCCCCGACGTGGGGCGAGCAGGTCCCGGCCTTCTTCGCCCGCCAGCGCGCGCTCGACAAGGGGCTGCTCGCCACCCCGTGGCGGCTGCGCGACGACGTCCGGCTGCACCAGAGCGCGGTGCGCAGCGACGACGGCTGGTACGCGCAGGAGCAGGTGCTGCGCCAGGAGACCGGGCTGCGCTGGTCAGGCGGGGTCGACCCGTACGGCGCGGCCCTGCTCGCCGGCTGCGACGGCACCCGCCGGCTCGGCGAGCTGCTCAGCGTGCTGGCCCTGTCGGCCGGCATCCCCGAGGACGACGCCGCCGAGCAGGTCCTGCCCGTCGTCGAGCGGCTCGTCCAGCAGGGCTTCCTCATCCCGTAGCCGCGCGGCCACGGCCGCCGCCACCAGCGCCGCGGTCCCGGCCACGAGGAAGGCCGCGCCGCGTCCGCCCGCGTCGACGACGCGCGGGTTCACCACGTTGGCGAGCCCGCCGCCGAGCATGAGCGCGAGCGAGGACGCCGACAGCGCGGTCGCCCGCCCGCCGCTGCCGACCCGGCTGTGCAGGACGGCGTGCAGCAGCGGCCAGGACGCCGCGTTGGCGAGGTAGAAGCCCGCGTACGCGCAGACGGCGAGCAGGACGGTCCGCGAGCCGGCGACCCCGACCAGCGAGAGCGCCGACACCGCCGTCAGCCCGGCCACGGCGCAGGGCATGGAGCCGCGGGCGAGGCGGCGGCTGCGGGGCGCGAGCGCCGACCCGGCCGCGCCGGCCAGGAACGACACGGCCATCACCGCTCCGAACACCGCCGAACCGCTGGTGCGGCTGCCCGACAGCTCCGCGAACAGCCCCGGACCGAGCAGCTCGAGCGTGCTCAGGCAGACGCCGCAGACCAGTGACAGCACCAGCACCCGGCGCAGCGCGTCGTCGCCGGCCGCCAGCGACAGCGCGTCGCGGACGGTGCGCGGCACGGCGGCCACGCCGTCCGTCACTGCGCGCAGCGCCGAGCCGGTGCGGGGCGGTCCGGTCGGGGTGACCAGCAGCAGCACCGCGACCACGGAGACCAGCGAGAGAGCGCCGGCGGCCACGTGCGGCAGGACGAGCAGCGACGTCGACGAGCCGTCCAGCAGGGCGGGCGTGAGGCCGCCGAGGACGGCGCCTACCGACAGCGCCAGGCAGTCGGCGACGCCGGCGCGCGACAGGCCGGGCACGACGTCGGCGTCGGGGTCGGCCAGGTGCACCGCGTCGACGTACCAGGCCTGCAGCGGACCGGAGTCGAGCGCCCGGCCGGTGCCGAGCAGGGCGGTGGCCAGGACGAAGCCGGCCACCGACTCGGCGGTGGCGTAGGCCGCGCAGGACGCGACGTGCAGCAGGCCCGAGGCGACCAGCACCGGACGACGCCCGATCGCGTCGGCGAGACCGCCGGTGGGCAGCTCGAGCAGCACGACGACCGCGCTGTGCACGAGGAAGACCGCCCCGACCTGGCCGAGCGTCAGGCCCCGCGACAGCGCCAGCAGGACCGTGACCGGGATGCTGATGCCCACCGGCAGCCAGCGCAGCGCCGTCAGCCCGACGTAGCGGCGGGTGGCCTGCTGGACGGTCAGCGTCCCGCTCATGGCAGCTCGCCGAAGGGGACGACGGCGGTGAGGAACGCGACGGTCTCGGTGCTCTCGGCCGGTGCGCTGTGGTCAGCGGACCAGCGGTCGAGCACGGCGTAGACCTCCTCGGTGCACTGCCGCGCCTGCGCCGGGGTCAGCCGCAGCACGTAGTCCGAGATCCCGGCGACCGAGGCCCACTCGGGCCCGAACCGGCGGCCGTGGTCGGCCCAGTCCTTGAGCTGGCGGCCCATCAGCTCGATCTGGTGGCGCTGCATCTGCTCGTTGGCCTCGAGCCCGCCGGGCTGGCCGAGCAGGTCGTCGGCCTCCCAGCTGGTCACCTGGTGCAGCGCCTGCCACCAGCGCTCCCGGCCCTCGCGGCGCAGCTCGCCGACGAAGCCGTAGTGCTCGAGCTGGCGCAGGTGGTAGCTGGTGGCGCCGCTGCTC
This sequence comes from Frankiales bacterium, assembly GCA_025966005.1. Classification (GTDB taxonomy): domain Bacteria; phylum Actinomycetota; class Actinomycetes; order Mycobacteriales; family SCTD01; genus SCTD01. Next base: position 9,049 of record JAOPVV010000149.1, on the reverse strand, counting down.
TCGCCGACCCGCCCGGCGAGCCGGGTCGCGGTGGACGGCCCGTCGATGCGGAGCAGCCCGAGGAGGTGGCCGCGCAGCGGGTGGGCGAGGGCCTTGAGCGCCTGCGGGTCGCGGACCTGGGCGCTGCGGCCGGGGGGAGGGGTGGTCACGGCTCGACGGTAGGACTGCAAAGAGATCTTTGCAAGGGTTCCTCTGCAGTCCGGCGTCCGTCGCGTCCCCTGTCCGGATCAAAGCGTCGTGCACACTCGTGACCGGTGTCGCGGTTGACAGGCGGCACCCGAGCGGGACGACACTTCCCGCCGTCCCCTGCACTGCCTGACCCTGGAGAAGCGTGTCCGAGACCGACCTGCAGCCCGTGGTCGCCGCACCGAAGGCGCCCAAGAGCAAGGCGACGCGCACCGGTACCGGCACGCGCCTGGTCATCGTCGAGTCGCCGGCCAAGGCCAAGAAGATCGCCGGGTTCCTGGGCGCGGGCTACGTCGTCGAGTCGAGCATCGGCCACATCCGCGACCTGCCGCGCAACGCCGCGGACGTGCCGGCCAGCCACAAGGGCCAGGCCTGGGCGCGGCTCGGGGTCGACGTCGACAACGACTTCGAGACGCTCTACGTCGTCAGCGCCGACAAGAAGCAGCAGGTCGCCAAGCTGAAGGCCCTGCTCAAGGACGCCGACGAGCTCTTCCTCGCGACCGATGAGGACCGCGAGGGCGAGGCCATCGCCTGGCACCTGCTCGAGACGCTGAGCCCGAAGGTCCCGGTCCGCCGGATGGTCTTCCACGAGATCACCCCCGCCGCGATCCAGCACGCGGTCGAGACGCCGCGCGAGCTGGACCGCGCGCTGGTCGACGCCCAGGAGACCCGCCGCGTCCTCGACCGGCTGTACGGCTACGAGGTCAGCCCGGTCCTGTGGAAGAAGGTCATGCCGAAGCTGTCGGCGGGCCGCGTGCAGTCGGTGGCGACCAAGGTCGTCGTCGAGCGCGAGCAGGAGCGCATGGCGTTCCGCGTCGCGTCGTACTGGGACGTCGCCGCGAGCCTCACCGCGCCCGAGCAGGACGACCCGACGGCGCCGCGCCGGCTGAACGCCACGCTGACCAGCCTCGACGGCAAGCGGCTCGCGACCGGCAAGGACTTCGTCCAGACGACCGGCCTGCTCAAGGACTCCTCCGACGTCGTCCACCTCGACGAGGCCAGCGCCAACGACCTCGCCCTGCGGCTGGCCGACGCGCCGTTCACGGTCCGCAGCACCGACGAGAAGCCGTACACGCGCAAGCCGTACGCCCCGTTCATGACCTCGACGCTGCAGCAGGAGGGCGGGCGCAAGCTGCGCTTCTCCGCGCAGCGCGTCATGCAGACCGCGCAGCGGCTGTACGAGAACGGCTACATCACCTACATGCGCACCGACAGCAGCAACCTGTCGGAGACGGCGGTCAACGCGGCCCGCCAGCAGGCCCGCGAGCTGTACGGCCCGGAGTACGTGCCGGACGCCCCGCGCCGCTACACCGGCAAGGTCAAGAACGCGCAGGAGGCGCACGAGGCGATCCGCCCGTCCGGCGACGTGTTCCGGACGCCGGGGGAGCTCGCGCGCGAGCTGTCCGGCGACGAGCTGCGCCTGTACGAGCTGATCTGGCAGCGCACCGTCGCCTCGCAGATGGCCGACGCCCGAGGTGTCACCGCCAGCATCAAGCTCGGTGCGCAGACCCCCGACGGCCAGGACGCCGAGTTCAGCGCGTCCGGCCGGGTCATCACCTTCCCCGGCTTCCTGCGGGCCTACGTCGAGAGCACCGACGACGAGGACTCCGAGAAGGACGACGCCGAGAAGCGCCTGCCGCGGGTCACCGCCGGCGACGCGCTGACCGTCGAGGCCCTCGACCCGTCCGGGCACACCACCAGCCCGCCGGCGCGCTACACCGAGGCCTCGCTGGTCAAGCGCCTCGAGGAGCTCGGCATCGGCCGGCCGTCGACGTACGCGTCGATCATCACGACGATCCAGGACCGCGGCTACGTCTGGAAGAAGGGCTCGGCCCTCGTCCCGACCTGGCTGGCGTTCGCGGTCATCGGGCTGCTGCAGCAGCACTTCACGCGGTTGGTCGACTACGGCTTCACGGCGTCGATGGAGGACGACCTCGACCACGTCGCCAGCGGCGAGCGGCAGGGCGTCGAGTGGCTGAAGGCCTTCTACTTCGGCTCCGATCAGGGCAAGGAAGGCGGCCTCGCGCAGCAGGGCGGGCTCAAGCACCTCATCGGCAAGAACCTCGACGAGATCGACGCCCGAGAGGTCAACTCGATCGTCATCGGCCGCAACGACGACGGTGTCGAGGTCGTCGTGCGCGTGGGCCGCTACGGCCCGTACGTCCAGGTCGGCGAGCAGAAGGCCTCGCTGCCCGAGGACCTCGCGCCCGACGAGCTGACCGTCGAGAAGGCCATCGAGCTCGCGGCGGCGCCGTCCGGCGATCGGGTGCTCGGCACCGACCCGGTCACCGGCTACGACGTGGTCGCCCGCACCGGCCGGTACGGCCCGTACGTCTCGCTGACGCTGCCCGAGGGCAGCAAGGACAAGCCGCCGACGGCGTCGCTGTTCAAGACCATGGACCTCGAGACGATCACCCTCGAGCAGGCACTGAAGCTGCTGACGCTGCCGCGCGTGCTCGGCGCGGTGGAGTCCGAGGAGATCACCGCCCAGAACGGCCGCTACGGCCCGTACGTCTCCAAGGGCAAGGAGAGCCGCTCGCTCGAGACCGAGGAGCAGCTGTTCGAGATCGACCTGGACGGCGCGCTGGCGCTGCTGGCGCAGCCCAAGCAGTACGGCCGCAAGAGCGCCGCGCCCAAGCCGCCGCTCAAGGAGCTCGGCAAGGACCCCGTCACCGGCGAGGTCATGATCGTGAAGGAGGGTCGCTTCGGCCCGTACGTCACGGACGGGACGACGAACGCCTCCCTGCGCAAGGGCGACACCCCCGACGACCTGACCGACGAGCGCGCCGCCGACCTGCTGGCCGAGCGCCGTGCCCGCGGCCCGGCACCGAAGAAGACCGCCAAGAAGGCAGCGGTCAAGAAGGCCCCGGCGAAGAAGGCCCCGGCGAAGAAGGCCGCCGCGAAGAAGGCCCCGGCCAAGAAGAAGGCCCCGGCCAAGAAGAAGGCGTAGCGCCCGCACCCTCCGCACCCCCCCCACGCGCACCACCCCGCCCGAACCGTTCGGACAGCACCCTCTGGACGAGCGGTTCGAGCGGGGTGGTGCGCACCACCCCGCCGGAACCGTTCGCCAAGGCCTCCGCAACGGACGGTTCGGGCGGGGTGGTGGCGACGAGGCCGGGTAGCCGTACTCAGGCCGGACGGGGGTCGGGCCGTAGGCTCGCAGCGTGACGACAGCGACTGTCCCGGTGGGCCGCGGGCCCCGAGCTGCGCTGCGCAACGACCGCTTCCGCCGCCTCTACTCGGCGCTCGTGCTGTCGAGCTTCGGTGACTGGCTGGGCTTCCTCGCGACGACCGCGCTGGCCACCCAGCTGGTCGACTCGTTCGAGAGCAAGGCGTACGCGACCGGTGGCGTCCTGGTCTTCCGGCTGCTGCCGGCGGTGCTGTTCGGGCCGCTGGCCGGGGCGTTCGCCGACCGGTGGGACCGCCGCACGACGATGGTCGTCTGCGACCTCATCCGCTTCTCGCTGTTCCTGTCGATCCCGCTGGTCGGGTCGGTCGCGAGCTCGGACACCGCGCTGGTCTACCTACTCGTGGCCTCCTTCTTCATCGAGACGGTCAGCCTGTTCTGGATCCCCGCGAAGGAGGCGTCGGTCCCGAACCTGGTGCCGCCCGAGCAGCTCGAGGGCGCCAACCAGCTGACGCTGATCGCGACGTACGGCTCGGCGCCGGTGGCCGCGCTGGTGTTCGGCGCGCTGAGCCTGGTCAGCGCAGCGCTCGGCAACGGCTTCGACTACTTCCGCACCGGGCCGGTCGACCTCGCGCTGTACGTCAACGCGGCCACGTTCCTGTTCGCCGCCGCGACCGTCTTCCGCATCCGCGACCTGCCGAGCCCGGTGCGGGTGCGCCGCGGCGACGCGGGCGCCCCGACCGTCTTCGCCAGCCTGCGCGAGGGGCTGGGCTTCATGGGCCGGACCCCGCTGGCCCGCGGCCTGCTGGTCGGCATGCTCGGCGCGCTGGCGGCCGGCGGCGCGATCATCGCCCTCGGACGGCTGTTCGCCGAGTCGGTGCTGGCCGGGGGCGACGCGGCGTACGCCCTGCTGTTCGGCGCGATCTTCGCCGGCATCGCGCTCGGCGTCGCCCTCGGCCCGAAGGCCCTGGGTGACCTGTCGCGCCGGCGCGTGTTCGGCCCCTCGATCGTCGGCGCCGGCGCCTCGCTGGTGTTCATGTCGCTGGTGCCCAACCTGTTCCTCGCGACCGTCGCGACGCTGCTCGTCGGCGCCTTCGCGGGCGTGGCGTACGTCGTCGGCATCACCCTGCTGGGCCTCGAGGTCGAGGACGAGATGCGCGGGCGCACCTTCGGGCTCGTCCAGTCGCTGATGCGCATCGACCTGCTGCTGGTGACCGCGACGACGCCGTTCATCGCCGGCGCGATCGGGGTCCAGGAGGGCCCGGGCGGCATCAGCGTCAACGGCGTCTCGGTGGTGCTGCTGGTCGGCGGGCTGCTGGCCGCCGTCGTCGGTGTCCTGAGCTACCGGCAGATGGACGACCGGCCCGGTGTGCCGCTGCGCAGCGACCTCGTGCGGCGGCTGCGGCGGACGCCACCCCGGCCGGACCACAGCGGCACGTTCGTCACCTTCGAGGGTGGTGAGGGCGCCGGCAAGACGACGCAGATCGCGCTGCTCGAGGCCTGGCTCGAGGCGCGCGGTCACGAGGTCGTCGTGACCCGGGAGCCCGGTGCGACCCCGCTCGGGGCGAAGGTGCGCGCGCTGCTGCTCGACCCCGCCTCCACGGTCGCGCCGCGCGCCGAGGCGATGCTCTACGCCGCCGACCGCGCGCAGCACGTCGCGCAGGTCGTCCGGCCGGCCCTCGAGCGCGGCGCCGTCGTCGTCACCGACCGGTACGTCGACAGCTCGCTGGCCTACCAGGGCGCCGGGCGGGAGCTCGAGGTCGACGACGTCCGCAAGCTGTCGGCGTGGGCGACCGGCGGGCTGCGTCCCGACCTTGTGGTGCTGCTCGACGTCGACCCGGTGGTCGGACTGGCCCGGGCGGGCGCCGGCGCGGGTCTCGACCGCATCGAGGCGGAGTCGCTGGCCTTCCACGCCCGGGTGCGGCAGGGCTTCCTCGACCTGGCCGGCGCCGACCAGGACCGCTACCTCGTCGTGCCGGCCGACCAGCCGGCCGCGGCCGTGCACGAGCTGGTGCGGCGGCGGCTGGTCGAGCTGGTCCCCATGCCCGTCGTCGAGACCGCCCCGGCATGAGCGTCTTCGACGACCTCGTCGGCCAGGAGGTCGTGGTCGCGCAGCTGCAGGCGGCGGCCGACGGCGCCGCCCGCCTCATCGCCGGAGAGCCCGAGGGCGCCGGCGGCATGACGCACGCCTGGCTGTTCACCGGCCCGCCGGGGTCCGGCCGCTCGGTGGCCGCCCGGGCCTTCGCCGCCGCCCTGCAGTGCGAGCAGGGCACCGGCTGCGGGCACTGCACCCCGTGCGACCAGGCGCTGACCGGCCACCACCCGGACGTCGCCGTGATCGTCCCCGAGGGGCTGTCGCTGGGCGTCAAGGAGGCGCGCGAGATCATCGTCCGGTCCTCGCGCGCCCCGACCCGCGGCCGCTGGCAGGTCACGCTCATCGAGGACGCCGACCGGCTCACCGAGGACGGCACCAACGCCCTGCTCAAGGCGCTGGAGGAGCCGCCGGAGCACTCCGTGCTGCTGCTGTCGGCGCCGAGCGTCGAGGACCTGCTGCCCACCGTCCGCTCCCGCTGCCGGATCGCCTCGCTGCGCACCCCGCCCGCCGAGGCGGTGGCCGGCGTGCTGGTGCGCCGCGACGGGGTCGACCCGGCGATGGCCGCCTTCGCCGCCCGCGCGGCCCAGGGCCACATCGGACGCGCGAAGCGCCTGGCCACCGACGAGGAGTCGCGCCGCGAGCGTCGCGACGTCCTCGCCCTGCCGCGCTCGCTGCAGGGGGTCGGCTCGGCGCTGGTGGCGGCCAAGGGCCTGTTCGAGGCGGCGCAGGAGGAGTCCGACCGGCTCACCAAGGACCGCGACGCCGACGAGAAGGACTCGCTGTCGACCGCGCTCGGCGCCGGTGCGACGGGCAAGGGCGTCACCGGCTCGACCCGGCGCGGGGCCGGCGCGCTCAAGGACCTGGAGAAGCAGCAGAAGTCGCGCGCCACCCGCACCCAGCGAGACGCGCTCGACCGCGCGCTGGTCGACCTGGCCGCCTTCTACCGCGACGTCCTGCAGCTGCAGCTCGCCACCGGAGCGCCGCTGGTGCACGGCGACCTCGCCGACCAGGCCGCCAGCATCGCCCGGCAGACCAGCCCGGAGTCGACGCTGCGCCGGGTCGACGCGGTGCTGGCCTGCCGCGAGGCGCTCGACGCCAACGTCAACCAGCTGCTCGCCGTTGAGGCGATGGCGCTGGCCCTGCGGACGGGCTGACACGGTGTCGCTGGTCTGCGCCGTCAGCTTCAGCCGGCACGGCCGGCTGCACTACCTCGACCCCGGCCCGTTCACCGTCGCGGTGGGCGACCGGGTGCTCGTGCCGACCGACGCCGGCACCGAGGTCGCCGAGTGCGTCTGGGCGGCCGAGTGGGTCGGCGAGGCGGACGGCCTGCCGGTCGTCGCCGGGCTCGCCGGCCCCGCCGACCTGGCGCGCGACGAGGCGAACAGACGCCGCAAGGCCGAGGTGCGGGTCGCGGCCAAGCGGCTCGTGCGCGAGCACGGGCTGGCCATGAAGGTCGTGGCCGTCGACGTCCTCGACCGGGAGGGCAAGGCCGTCGTCTACTTCACCGCCGACGGGCGGATCGACTTCCGCGAGCTGGTCAGGGACCTCGCGCGCACCCTCGACGTCCGCGTCGAGCTGCGGTCGATCTCGGCCCGCGACGACGCCAAGGTGCAGGGCGGCATCGGGCCGTGCGGACGCGACACCTGCTGCTCGAGCTTCCTCAAGGACTTCGAGCCGGTCAGCCTGCGGATGGCCAAGGACCAGGACCTCCCGCTGGACCCGCTGCGCATCTCCGGGGCCTGCGGGAAGCTGCTGTGCTGCCTGAAGTACGAGCACCCGCTGTACGCCGAGTTCCTCGCGAGGGCACCCGCCCTGGGCGAGGCCGTCGCGGGCGGCACCGTCGTCGGTCACGACGTCCCGCGCGACGAGGTCGTCGTGCGCGGCCCGTCCGGGACGCGCACCCCCTGCAGCCTGGCCTCGGTCTGCGGTCCCCGCCGGGCCCACGACGAGGTTCGGTAGTCTTCTGCGCGCACCACGCCGCCTTAGCTCAGTCGGTAGAGCACCTCACTCGTAATGAGGTTGTCCGGAGTTCGATTCTCCGAGGCGGCTCCACGTCGTGGCCGGCGCGCAGGACCGAGGGTCCCGCGCGCGGGACGACCGCTGTCCCGGACGATCGGGATCGGGCGAACCGGCGGTCGCCGGCCTGCGACGAGGTGCACACTCCGACGGTGAGCCCCGCTGTGCTGCGACCGTCGATCGGCGGCTCGACGGCGGTCACCGACCCCGCTCGGGTGGCCGCCGTGCACAGCACCGGACTGCTCGACAGCCCCCTCAGGCCTCCCTCGACGGCCTGACCGCGCTCGCGGCCCGGCTGCTGCGCACCCCGCTGGCGTTCCTCACGCTCGTCGACGACCAGCGCTCGTTCTGGCTGTCCCAGTACGGCGTGGACCCGGCCGCCGGCCGTGAGCAGCCGGTCGGGCGCTCTTTCTGCCCGTACCAGCTGGAGGCGCGGCGCCGCTGCTGATCGGCGACGCCCGCACGCACGCGCGCAGTCGCGACGACCCGGCGGTGGAGCTGTTGGGGATCCGCGCCTACGCCGGCTTCCCGGTCGTCGGCGACGACGGGCACGTGCTCGGCAGCTCCTGCGTCGTCGACGCGGTGGCACGGGACTGGGCGCCGGAGGACGTCGAGGTGCTGCGCGCGACGGCCCTGGCCCGGCTGCGCGCCGAGCAGGGCCAGCGGGAGGTGCAGGAGCGCCACGAGGCCCAGCGCCGCCGCGGCGAGGTCGCACTCCAGGCGCAGGCCCGCGTGCTCGAGCTCATCGCCGGCGGCGCCGCCGTCGAGATCGTGCTCTCGGCCCTGGCGCGGTGGGTCGAGCAGTCGCTGGAGGGCCAGCTCTGCTCGGTGCTGCTGCTCGAGGACCGCGGGGCCGGTCAGGTGCTGACGGTCGCCGCGGCGCCGTCCCTGCAGCCCGCGTTCCGGACGGTCGTCGACGGCACGTCGGTGGCCGTCACGTCCTCACCCTGCTCGGCCGCGGTGGCGGGCGGCGCTGGAGGGCCAGGTCCGGCACGGGCTGGAGCACGGCGAGTTCCGCGTCCACTACCAGCCGGTCGTCGACATGGTCGAGGGCGACCAGGTGCTCGGCTTCGAGGCGCTGGTGCGCTGGGAGCACCCGCAGCGCGGGCTGCTGTGCCCCGACCAGTTCATCACCCTGGCCGAGGAGACCGGCCTGGTCGTGCCGCTCGGCGAGTGGGTGCTGCGCACCGCGGTCGGCACCGCCCGCCGCTGGTCCGCGGCGACCGACACCGCCGGGCTGACGATGTCGGTCAACCTCACCGCGCAGCAGCTGCACATCGCCGGGCTGGCCGACCTGGTGCGCCAGTGCCAGGAGTCGATGACGCCGTGGTGGCTCGGCCTCGAGCTCACCGAGTCGACCCTGATGGACGACACCCCGACCGTCGCCGCGGTCATCGAGGACCTGGCCGCGCCCGGGGCCCGGCTGACCATCGACGACTTCGGCACCGGGTTCTCCTCGCTGGCGTACCTGACCCGGCTCCCGGTGCGGCGGCTCAAGGTCGACCGCAGCTTCGTGGCCGACCTGCAGCGCAAGCCGGAGGCCACCACCGTCGTCGCCGCGATCATCGGACTGCCGACAAGCTCGGGCTGTCGGTGGTCGCCGAGGGCATCGAGACCCGGGCCCA
>JAOPVV010000140.1 GCA_025966005.1 Frankiales bacterium | reverse complement strand
CCTTCACGCTGCGCGAGCTGGGCCGGCTGGTGCAGGTCGTCGACCCGGCAGCCCTGCCCGAGGGCGACGTCGTCGAGCGGGCCCGCTCCCTCGTGCGCGCCGCCGCCGCCCAGCGCGGCCAGGTGCCGCCCGAGCGACCCCGCGACGACGACCTGGACGACCCGTACCACGCGCCCGCCCGCGCCTTCGCGGTCTGCGCCGACCTCGTGCACGGCACCCTCACCGGACCGCTCGACCTGCTGGCCGGGGTCCCGTCCCGACCCTGAGGGCTGCCGCCCGCCCCCGTACGATCAACCCGACGCACCGCCATCGACAGGAGCACCGCCATGACGTTCTGGGGACCTGACTTCGACGCCCTGCAGGCGGCCGACCCGGAGATCGCGGGTGTCGTCACCGACGAGCTGGCCCGCCTCCGCAGCGGCCTGCAGCTCATCGCCAGCGAGAACTTCACCAGCCCGGCCGTCCTGGCGGCTCTGGGCTCGACGCTGTCGAACAAGTACGCCGAGGGCTACCCCGGCAAGCGGTACTACGGCGGCTGCGAGGTCGTCGACGTCGCCGAGCAGATCGGCATCGACCGGGCCAAGGAGCTGTTCGGCGCCGACCACGCGAACCTGCAGCCGCACTCCGGCGCCAGCGCGAACATCGCCGTCTACGGCGCGTTCATGCAGCCCGGGGACACCGTGCTGGCGATGTCACTGCCGCACGGCGGCCACCTCACGCACGGCACCAAGGTCAGCTTCTCCGGCAAGTGGTTCAACGCCGTGCACTACGGCGTGGCCCAGGGCTCCGAGCACATCGACTACGACCAGATGCGCGACCTGGCCCGCGAGCACAAGCCAAAGATGATCATCGCCGGTGGTTCGGCGATCCCGCGGCTCATCGACTTCGCCGCCTTCCGCGAGGTCGCCGACGAGGTCGGCGCGGTGTTCATGGTCGACGCCGCGCACTTCATCGGCCTGGTCGCCGGCAAGGCGATCCCGAGCCCGGTGCCGTACGCCGACGTCGTGACGTTCACCACGCACAAGGTGCTGCGCGGCCCTCGCGGCGGCGCCCTGGTCTGCAAGGCCGAGCACGCCGCGAAGCTCGACAAGGCCGTCTTCCCGATGATGCAGGGCGGACCGCTGATGCACGCTGTGGCCGCCAAGGCGGTGAACTTCAAGGAGTGCATGAGCGCGGACTACCAGGCGTACACCCGCCAGGTCATCGCGAACGCGCAGGCGCTCACCGAGTCACTGGCGGCCGAGGGCATGCGCCCGGTCACCGGCGGCACCGACACCCACCTCGCGCTGCTGGACCTGCAGGGCATCGGCGTCAGCGGCCGGGACGCCGAGGCGCGCTGCGACCGCGCCGGCATCGTGCTGAACAAGAACGCCATCCCGTACGACCCGCAGCCGGCCTCGGTGGCCAGCGGCGTGCGCGTCGGCACCCCGGCGGTCACCACCCAGGGCATGACCGAGGGCGACATGAAGGAGATCGGCTCGCTCATCGGGCGGGCCGTGCGCGACGAGGACGGTTCGGCGGCCGAGGAGGTCCGTCGCGGGGTGGACGCGCTCGTCCAGGCCCATCCTGCCTATCCGCGCGCCTGACCCCTCCCGCCCATGACCGCCGCTAGCGTGCGCTCCCGATGAGGGAGTACCTGCTGGTCCTCTGCGTTGCAGCGGCCGTCACCTACCTCCTGACCCCCGTCGCGCGCCGGTTCGCGGTGCGCGCGGGGGCCATGGCTGAGCCGCGCGACCGCGACGTCCACGCCATCCCCACCCCCCGCCTCGGCGGGCTGGCGATGTACGGCGGGATCTGCGCGGCGTTCCTCGTGGCCGGCCAGCTCCCGGCGCTGTCACGGGTGTTCATCTACTCCGACGTGCAGGCCGTCGTGCTGGCCGGCGGGATCATCGTGGCGCTCGGCGCGGTCGACGACCGGTGGGGGATCGACGCCCTGACCAAGCTCGCCGGCCAGGTCGTCGCGAGCGGCGTCATGGTGCTGCAGGGACTGCAGCTGCTCACGCTCACCGTCCCCGGGCTCGGCTCGATCGCGCTCGGGCCCGAGGGCGTCATCCTCACGGTGGTCCTCACCCTGCTCTGCGTGAACGCGATCAACTTCGTCGACGGCCTCGACGGCCTGGCCGCCGGTGTGGGCGCGATCGCCGCGCTGGCGTTCTTCGCGTTCAGCTACTCGCTCGCCAGCGGCGCGGTCACCGGGGGAGTGGGCCAGGACCGGATCAGCGCGCCGACCCTGATCGCCGTCGTGCTCGCCGGCGCCTGCCTGGGCTTCCTGCCGCACAACTTCAACCCGGCGCGGATCTTCATGGGCGACTCCGGGTCCATGCTCATCGGCCTGATGCTCGCGGCCTCGGTCACGAGCCTCACCGGCCAGGTGAACATCCCCGCGTCGGCCTCGTTCCCCGTCTTCCTGCCGCTGCTGCTGCCGCTGGCGGTGCTCGCCGTGCCCTTCGTCGACCTGCTGCTGGCCGTCGTGCGGCGCACCCGCGCCGGCCGCTCGCCGTTCGCGCCCGACAAGGCGCACCTGCACCACCGGCTGCTCGAGATCGGCCACAGCCACACCCGGGCCGTGCTGATCATGTACGCCTGGACGGCCCTGATCGCCTTCGGCGCGGTCGCCGTCTCGGTGAGCGGCGGGCCGCTGCCCGTGCTGGCCGTCGTCGGGGCCGTCACGGTCGCCGCGCTCGTGCTGTCCAGCGTCCCGCGCCTGCGGGCCGCCCGATCGGAGGACCGATGAGCACGCCCGTGAACCACGCCCACGACGGGGCCGAGGACGACGGGCCCAGCCCGTGGCTCGCCCGTCCGGTGATCGCCGCCCGCACCGGGCTGCTCGCGGTCCTCGCCCTCACCCCGGTCGCCGGTCTCGTCGGCCTCCTGCTCGGCGACCGCGAGGGGGCCGTCGGGGCGCTGCTGGGGGCGCTCGTCCCGGTGACCGTCCTGCTGATCACCTGGGTGGCCGCGGAGGTGGGGGCGCGACGCTCGGCCACCGCCTTCGCCGGCCTGCTCATGGCGTCCTACCTCGTCAAGCTGGTGGCCGTGGGGGTGGTGCTCGCCCTCGTGCGCGACGTCGACGGCAGCAGCCGCACCGCGCTGGGCCTGTCGGCCGTCGTGGGGCTCATGCTGGCGCTGGTCGTCGAGGCCAAGGTCATCACGAGCACCCGCGCGCCCTACGTCGAGCCGTGAGACGCAGACCACGCACCCCGCGCGCAGGGCTCCTGCGCCCGCTGATAGCCTGAGCCCCGCGATGAGCGCTTCTGACGGTTCCGACCAGGTCTGGGGGCTCATCTCGACGCTCGTCGGCGGCCCCGCGGTCTGGGGCGGCATCGGCTACGGCGTCGACCGGCTCGCGGACACGTCGGCGTTCCTGCCGATCGGGGTCGTGGTCGGGTTCGTGACCTCGTTCTACATCGTGTACGTCAAGACGAAGACGATGGACGGCACACCTGCCGTCCCCCGCACCGACACAGGAGACGACGCGCCTTCATGACGCTCGCCAGCACCGTGCTGGACCGCCCGGTCCTCGCCAACGTCTCCACTCCTCCCGACGGCTACGTCCCGCCCGGCATCGAGGAGTTCTTCTACGACCCGCTCTTCGGCTCGGGCATGTTCGCCGTGAACCGCATCGTGCTCATGATGCTGCTGATGACCGGCCTGCTGTGCCTGCTGTTCGGGATGGGCTTCCGCAAGCCGCAGGTCGTCCCGCGCGGGCTGCAGAACGTGCTCGAGACCGGCACCGAGTTCGTCCGTACGCAGATCGGCGACGAGGTCATCGGCAAGGAGGCCAGCCGCCGCTTCTCGCCCTACCTGACGGCGCTGTTCTTCTTCATCCTGGCCTTCAACATCACGTCGATCATCCCGGGCCTGAACCTGCCCATCAACGGCCTGGCGGCCGTCCCGCTCATCCTCGCCGTCGTCACCTGGGTGATCTACAACGTCCAGGGCGCCAAGGCCCAGGGGCTCGGCCACTACGTCAAGGGTTCGCTGTTCCCGCCGGGCATCCCGAAGCCGATCTACCTGCTCGTCACGCCGATCGAGCTGATCTCCACGTTCGTCCTGCGGCCGGTGACGCTGTTCATCCGACTGCTCGCGAACATGATCGCCGGCCACCTGATCCTCGGGCTGTTCTTCAGCGCTTCCACCTACCTGTTCCTGGGGTACCAGGACGGCCGCTGGTGGACCGCGTTCTTCGGCCTCGGCTCGTTCGCCGGCGCCGTGGTGTTCACCTTCTTCGAGGCGCTCGTCGCCGTTCTGCAGGCGTACATCTTCACGCTGCTCACCGCGGTGTACCTGGCCGGCTCGCTCGAGCCCGACCACTAGCCGCACCGCACCGCCAGACCAGCTCGACCGCCCCACCCGTACGACCTCGACAAGACGGACCGGCACCCTGCCGGACCGCCACTCAGGAAGGCACCTCTCGTGGATCTGCTCCAGCTCGCCGCCGAAGAGTCCATCAGCGGCAACATCAACGCCGTGGGCTACGGCCTCGCCGCGATCGGCCCGGGCATCGGTATCGGCATCCTCGTCGGCAAGGCGCTGGAGGGCATCGCCCGCCAGCCCGAGGCGACCAACGTGCTGCGCACCAACATGTTCCTCGGCATCGCGTTCGTCGAGGCGCTGGCCCTCATCGGCCTGGTCGCCGGCTTCATCTTCACCTGATGCCTCTCTCCGGAGCGGTCCTCCTGGCCTCCGAGGCCGAGAAGAACCCGCTGATCCCGAACGCCAACGAGCTGTTCTGGGGCACGATCTGCTTCGCGATCTTCGTGACCTTCATGGTCAAGTTCGTGCTGCCGAAGGCCAAGGTCGCGCTCGACGCCCGCACCGAGGGCATCGAGGGCAAGCTCGCCTCTGCCGAGCGCGACCGCGACGAGGCGCAGGTGCTGCTCGCGCAGTACCGCGAGCAGCTCGCCGACGCCCGCACCGAGGCCGGTCGCATCCGGACCGAGGCGCAGGCGCAGCGCGCGCAGATCGTCGAGGAGGCCCGGGCCGAGGCGCGGGTCGAGGCGACCCGCATCACCGAGTCGGCCACCGCCCAGATCGCCAGCGAGCGCGCGCAGGTCGTCGCCGAGCTGCGCCGTGAGGTCGGCGGCCTGGCCGTCGAGCTCGCGAGCCGCGTCGTCGGCGAGTCGCTCGAGGACGACGCGCGTCAGCGCCGGACCGTCGAGCGCTTCCTGGACGGCCTGGACACGGCTGTTCCCGCGGGTGCCGCCCCGGGTGCAGTGAGCTGATGCGCGGAGCCAGCCGCGACGCGCTCAAGCGAGCGCTCGCCTCCTTCGAGTCGACGCTCGGCGCCCTGCCGGACGGCGCCGGCTCCGGCGAGGTGAGCGAGGGCCTGTACGCCGTCGCCGCCCTGCTGGACCGCGAGCCGTCGCTGCGGCGCGCGCTCACCGACCCGGCCAGCACGCCGGACAGCCGCAAGAGCCTGGTCGACCGGCTGCTCGGCGGCCAGCTCTCACCGCTGCCGCTCGGCGTGTTCCGCGACCTCGTCGCGGACCGCTGGAGCAGCGCCAGCGACCTGCGCCAGGCGGTGGAGGTCATCGCGGCCGGCGCGGCGATGAACGCCGCCGAGGGCCAGGGAGTGCTCGACGACGTCGAGGACGAGCTCTTCCGCTTCGCCCGGCTGCTCGAGCGCGAGCAGCCGCTGCGGGCGGCGCTGACCGACCCCGGTCTGCCCGTCGACCGCAAGCTGTCCGTCCTGCACGACCTGCTGGGCGGCAAGGCGCAGCCGATCACGGTGCGCCTGGTCGAGATCGCTGTCACCCGACCCCACGTCGGCTCGCTCGAGACGGCTCTCGAGGGGCTGTCGAACCTCGCTGCGCAGCGCCGCCGGCGCTACGTGGCCCAGGTCCGGGTCGCGCGTCCGCTGGACGCCGACCAGGAGCAGCGCCTCGGCGCCTCGCTGGCCCGCATCTACGGCCGCGAGGTCGCGCTCCAGGTCGATGTCGACCCGGACGTCCTCGGCGGCATCGAGGTGCGCGTCGGCGACGAGGTCATCGACGGCACCGTCGAGCGCCGCCTGCAGGACGTCCGCCGCGCCTTCACCCGCTAGAGCCGGCGCACGCCGCCTCTTCCCGAACGTCCTCTTCTCACGTCCCACACAACTAGCAGGGAGCAACCATGACGGAGCTCAGCATCCGCCCGGAGGACGTCCGGTCCGCGATCGAGCAGTACGTCACGTCGTACAGCGCCGAGACCACCCGCGAGGAGGTCGGCACGGTCGTCGAGGTCGGCGACGGCATCGCGCGTGTCGAGGGCCTGTACAGCACGATGGCCAACGAGCTGCTCGAGTTCGAGGGCGGGGTGCTGGGGCTGGCCCTCAACCTCGACACCCGCGAGGTCGGCGCCGTCATCCTCGGCGACCCCGCCGGCATCGAAGAGGGCCAAGCGGTCCGCCGCACAGGCGACATCCTCTCCGTGCCCGTCGGCGACGGCTTCCTCGGTCGCGTGGTCGACCCGCTCGGCAAGCCGATCGACGGCAAGGGCGAGATCGTCGCCGAGGGCCGCCGCATCCTCGAGCTGCAGGCGCCCACCGTCGTCCAGCGCCAGCTGATCATCGGCGACCGCCAGACCGGCAAGACCGCGGTGGCGATCGACGCGATCATCAACCAGCGCGACAACTGGAAGTCCGGCGACCCGAAGAAGCAGGTCAAGTGCATCTACGTCGCCATCGGCCAGAAGGGCTCCACGGTCGCTGAGACCGTCGGACGCCTCGAGGAGGCCGGCGCCCTGGAGTACACGACCGTCGTCGCGGCCCCCGCGTCGCAGCCGGCCGGCTTCAAGTACCTCGCGCCCTACACCGTCTCGTCCATCGGCCAGCACTGGATGTACAACGGTCAGCACGTGCTGATCGTCTTCGACGACCTGTCCAAGCAGGCCGACGCCTACCGCGCCATCTCCCTGCTGCTGCGCCGCCCGCCGGGCCGCGAGGCCTACCCGGGTGACGTCTTCTACCTGCACAGCCGCCTGCTCGAGCGCTGCG
>JAOPVV010000137.1 GCA_025966005.1 Frankiales bacterium | reverse complement strand
TCGCCCTCGAGCGCGGCCAGCCGGTCGGCCAGGCCGGCGTCCACCGGCGGACGGGCGGCGACGACCCGCGCCGCGCGGCGGCGAGCGGGGAACAGCCTCGCGAGCAGACCCGAGCGCTTGGCGTGCCGTCCTCTGCTCATGAGCGCAGGGTAGGGAACGCCGAGCTGCCGGCGGCGCTGCCACGCCGGTACCGTCCCGCCGGTGACGAACGACCGGCGCCTGCTGGGCATCGTGCTGGCGCTGACCAGCGCTGCCTCGTTCGGCGTCATGCCGGTGCTGACCAAGGTCGTGTACGACGACGGCGCCGAGCCCGTCGGCGTCCTCGCGGTGCGCTTCGCGATGGCGGCAGCCGTGCTCCAGGTGCTGGCCCGCACACGGCGCGAGGTCCGCCCGCGCGGCCGCACACTGGCCGTGCTGCTCGGGCTCGGCGGCGTCGGGTACGTCGGCCAGGCGCTCTGCTACTTCTTCGCCCTCGAGCGGATCTCGGCCGGGCTGACCTCGCTGCTGCTGTACTTCTACCCGGCGCTGGTCGTCGTGCTGGGCGCGGTGCTGCTGCGCGACCGGCCGCGGCCGCTGGCGCTGGGGTGCGTCGCCGTCGCGACGGCCGGGACCGCCCTGACGGTCGGGCCGCTCGAGGGCGGGCAGGTCACCGGCGTGCTGCTCGGGCTCTCGGCCGCGCTGGTCTACGCCGTTTACATCCTCGTCTCGAGCCGGGTCACCGGCGTCGGCCCGTTCGCGACCGCCGCCTGGGTGCTCACGGCCAGCGCCGTCGTCATGGGGGCCCTCGCCGCCGCGACAGGGCCACGGCTGCCGTCCGCCCCGACGGCGTGGCTGGCGCTGGTCGGCGTGGCGCTGGTCGGAACGGTCGTCGCGGTCACCACGTTCTTCGCCGCGCTGACGCTGCTCGGCCCGTCCGATACGGCGGTGATCAGCACGGTCGAGCCGGTCGTGAGCATCGCGGTCGCCGGGCTGGTGCTCGGAGAGCGCCTCGACCCGCTGCAGCTCGCCGGGGGCGCGGTCGTCCTGCTGGCGGTCGGAGTGCTCGCGCGCACCCGTCCGGCTGCCGAGCCGGTGCCGGTGTGACCGAGGAGCCGCCGCCGACCGCCCGCGACCTGGTGCGCCGACGCTCGCGCTCGTACGTCCGCGACGAGACGGGGCGTCACCACCACATCGGCGCGGCTCCCGAGCTGCAGCCGCTGCTCGGCGAGGACGGCAGCGAGTACGTCACCACGTCGGACGTGCAGCTGGCGTCGCGCACCGTGGCGCAGCTCGAGCAGCAGCGCGACCGGGTCGGGCGCGAGATGGCTGCTGCCGCCGAGGACCTGCGCTTCGAGGACGCCGCCCGGCTCCGCGACGACCTGTCGCGGATCGTCGTCGAGCTCGCGAGGCGAGGCTGAGAGCTGCTGCTGGCAGGGGAGACTCGCCGAGGACGGGGTACCAGGCCGGTACCGGGTCGGCACCCGGCCGGCCCGCGGAGCGGGAGGTGACGCGATGTCCTTGATGTCGTTCGAGCCGCTGCGGGCGTTCCGCGACCTCGACCGGCTCTCCAGCCAGTTGCTGTCCGGCACGCGGGTGCCGCTGGCGGTGCCGATGGACGTCTGGCGCGACGACCAGAGCTACCACGTGGCCCTCGACCTGCCCGGCGTCGCGCCGGACGGCATCGACCTGCAGGTCGAGCGCAACACGCTGACCGTGACGGCGCACCGGGAGGCCGCGTACGGCCTCGAGGGCCGGCGCGAGGGCGACGACGGCGGCGACGGCCAGCACTCGGTGCTGGTCGCCGAGCGCCCGATGGGGACCTTCACCCGGCAGCTGGTCCTGGGTGAGGGCCTGGACCACGAGCAGGTGCAGGCCGAGTACGCCGACGGGGTCCTGCACGTCACGATCCCGGTGGCGCAGCGCGCCCAGCCGCGCCGCATCCAGGTCGGCCACGGCGGCGCCGGAGCCACGCGCACCATCGAGGGCTCGACATCCGAGAAGGGCGGGGCTTTCGAGCAGGGCGGGGCTGCCGAGACGGGCGGGAAGGGCTAGCTCCGGCGACCGGGCCCCGGCGCGCTGCCGGGGCCCGGCCGCGTCCGTAGGCTGGAGACCATGGCGAGCCTGCTGCTGAACCGTCGCGACCTCGAGTTCCTGCTCTACGAGTGGCTCGACGTCGAGAGCCTGACCAAGCGCGCCCGGCACGCCGAGCACAGCCGGGAGACCTTCGACGACGTGCTCGACCTGGCCGAGCGGATCGCGACCGAGCACTTCGCGACGCACAACCGCAAGAGCGACGGCGAGGAGCCGCGCTTCGACGGCGAGCGGGTGCACCTCATCCCCGAGATCAAGCAGGCGCTCGACGTGTTCGCCGAGGCGGGCCTGCTGGCGGGCACGCTCGACGAGGAGCTCGGCGGGCTGCAGCTGCCGATCACCGTCGGCAACGCGGTCTTCGGCTACTTCCAGGCCGCCAACGTCGGCACGAGCAGCTACCCGTTCCTGTCCATCGCCAACGCCAACCTGCTCATGGCCCACGGCTCCCCCGAGCAGGTCGAAACCTACGTCCGGCCGATGCTCGAGGGCCGCTACTTCGGCACCATGTGCCTGTCCGAGCCGCAGGCCGGCTCGTCGCTCTCGGACGTCACCACCAAGGCCGTCCCGCAGGACGACGGCACCTACCGGCTGTTCGGCAACAAGATGTGGATCTCGGCCGGCGACCACGACCTGTCGGAGAACATCGTCCACCTGGTGCTGGCCAAGATCCCGGGCGGACCGGCCGGGGTGAAGGGCATCTCGCTGTTCATCGTCCCCAAGGTGGTCGTCGAGACCGGCGAGCGCAACGACGTGGTGCTGGCCGGCCTCAACCACAAGATGGGCTTCCGCGGCACCGTCAACACGCTGCTGAACTTCGGCGAGGGCGTGCACACCCCGGGCGGGCTGCCGGGCGCCGTCGGCCACCTGGTGGGCGAGCCCCACCAGGGGCTCAAGTACATGTTCCACATGATGAACGAGGCCCGGGTCGGCGTCGGGCTGGGCGCCACCGCCCTGGGCTACACCGGCTACCTGCACTCGCTCGACTACGCCAAGGGTCGCCCGCAGGGCCGGCCGGTGTCGGCGAAGGACCCCAGCAGCCCGCAGGTGCCGATCATCGAGCACGCCGACGTCCGGCGGATGCTGCTGGCGCAGAAGGCGTACGTCGAGGGCGCGCTGGCGCTGAACCTCTACTGCGGCCGGCTGCTCGACGAGCAGCTGACCGGGGAGACCGAGGAGGTCCGCACCGAGTCGACGCTGCTGCTCGACGTGCTCACGCCGATCGCCAAGAGCTGGCCGTCGCAGTGGTGCCTGGAGGCCAACAGCCTCGCGATCCAGGTCCTCGGCGGCTACGGCTACACCCGCGAGTACCCCGTCGAGCAGCTGTACCGCGACAACCGGCTCAACCCGATCCACGAGGGCACGCACGGCATCCAGGGCCTGGACCTGCTCGGCCGCAAGGTGGTGATGCAGGGCGGCGCGGGGCTGGCCCTGCTGGTCGCGACGATCGCCAGGACGGTCGCCCTGGCGGAGGTCGCGGGCGGGGAGGCCGGGCAGCTGGCCGAGCAGCTCTGGGCCGTCGTGGAACGCGTCCCGGCCACGACGATGCAGCTGTTCACCCCCGACGACCTCGAGGTCTCGCTGGCGAACGCGTCGGTCTACCTCGAGGCCGTCGGCCACGCCGTGCTCGCCTGGATCTGGCTCGAGCAGCTGCTCGCCGCGAACGGCAGGACGGGCGACTTCTACGACGGCAAGCGGCAGACGGCGCGGTACTTCTTCCGCTGGGAGCTGCCGAAGGTGACGGCTCAGCTGACGCTGCTGGAGTCCCTCGACACGACCACCCTCGACATGTCGCCCGACTGGTTCTGAGGCCGGGGCCGCCGCCGGTCCCACCACAGCAGGGCCCGCGGGGCGACGTAGAGCGCGGCCGCGTCGAACCAGGCGTACCCGCCGGCGATGCCGCTCGGGGGGTTGCCGATGCTGACCAGCCCGGTGGGGTCGGTCGGCTGCCACTCCCAGGTCCCGAGCGAGGTGCCCACGACCTCGAGGTAGCTCACGACGAAGAAGGCCCCGGCGTACAGCAGCGGGCTCCGGCCCCGCCACGCGAACAGCGCCAGGCAGCCGAACCAGAAGGCGCCGAGCGCGTCCGGACGGTCGGCGAGCGTGATCCCCCACAGCGCCCAGCCGCCGCACAGCACCAGCGCCCAGCCCAGCAGGGCGCGGGAGTGCCGGTGGGCCCAGGCGCTGCGGCCCACGCAGAAGGCGGCGAGGTAGACCAGCCCGTGGCCGGGCGGCACGAACGCCGGGACGTTCTCGAGCCGGTAGACGTAGACGCCGAGGGCGTCCGCGAACACGTACTCGATGACAGTGGCGTACGCGACCACGACGGCGACCTGGACGCGGGTCGCCCGGTCCTCGCCCCGCAGCGCCAGGAGCAGGAGCACCCAGGTGCCCAGGCCCAGCAGGCGCTGCTGACCGAGCGTCGCGCCGGTGTCGAGGCCCAGCACCACCAGCACCCAGAGGGCGACGCCGCCTGCGAGGACGCCGTTCCGGGTCAGGGGCACGCATCAGGGTGTCACGGCGTTCGGCAGCCGTCGCCGCGACCGTCCTGCACACTGGTGACTTCCGAGGATCAGGGGGTGGGGACGATGGCGACGGTGCGCGCACTGGCGCGGCTGCTGCGCGAGGCTCAGACGAACTCACCGGAGGACGTCGTCGCCACTCTGGTCAGCGGCGCCCAGCACCTCGGCGGCCGCGACCTCGTGCTGTACCTGATCGACTACGAGCAGCAGGTGCTGCAGCCGACCCCCGACCGGCTGGAGCACGGCGGCCCGGTCCTGCCCGCGTCGGTGCAGGGGACGATGGCCGGTCGCTGCTTCGCGACGCAGGCCGTCCTGGAGGCCCCGTCGGACGACGGGATCTCGGTGTGGGTCCCGGTCACCGAGCGGGCCGAGCGGCTCGGCGTGCTCGCCCTCACCGTCGACAGCATCGACGAGCAGGGACTGGAGTTCGCGGAGGAACTCGGGCTGCTGGCGGCGCTGCTGGTCATGGCGGCCTCGCCGTACACCGACCGCTACCACCTGCAGCGCCGGCGGACCGACCTGAACCTGGCCGCCGAGATGCAGTGGTCGCTGCTTCCGCCGCTGACGTTCCACTGCAGCGGCACGACCGTCGCCGGCCTGCTCGAGCCGGCCTACGAGGTCGGCGGCGACTGCTTCGACTACGCGCTGAACGGCGACCGGCTCTCGGTCGCGGTCTTCGACGCGATGGGCCACGGGCTGCCGTCCAGCGTCATCAGCAGCCTGGCCGTCGGCGCCTACCGCCACTCCCGGCGCACCGCGGTGCCGCTGGCCGATCTGTTCAGCTCGATGGACCGCGCGGTCGCCGGCCTCATGGGTGACACCTTCGTCACCGCCCTGGCCGCCGAGCTCGACGTCCGCACCGGCCTGCTGGCGTGGACCTCCGCGGGCCACCCCAGCCCGGTCGTCGTCCGCAGCGGACGGGTGCTCCCCGAGGCCGAGCAGGTGCCGAGCCTGCCGCTCGGGCTCGGGCTGGTCGCGCAGGACGAGGTGACGGTCCCGGCCGAGATCGCGCTGCAGCCGGGCGACCGGGTGCTGCTCTACACCGACGGTGTCGTGGAGGCCCGCTCACCGCAGGGCGAGGAGTTCGGCCTCGACCGGCTGATGGACCTGTTCGTGCGCGAGAGCGGCTCCGGGCTCCTGCCCAGCGAGGTGCTGCGCCGGCTGGTCCACAGCTGCCTGGAGTTCCAGGGCGGCCGCCTGCGCGACGACGCGACGCTGCTGCTGCTCGAGTGGTCCGGCCCGTCGTTGGCCGTCGTGCAGCAGCGCCTGCCCTGACCTGACCGGCGAGCCGTCCGGGCGTTGCCCGAACGGCTCTGGCGCTCCCGGCGACGGGGGTGCACGCTCGACACCGCGGCCCCACGGGCAGGACCACCGGCCGTGTATCAGCCAGCGGTCGCGACGCCTCCCCGCCCCTGGGGCCCTACTGCTCCCCGCCGGGCACGCTCCCGACGAGAGCGGACGGGAGAACGGTGTGCCGCAGGGCCCGCGCCGATTCCCCGTGCCCTTCGAGGTGCTCCTGCAGAGCAGCACCGACCTGCTCAGCGTCCACCGCCGCGACGGCTCGGTCGTCTACGCCAACGCCGCGACCAAGACCCTGCTCGGGATCACCCCGGAGGAGTTCGTCCGCGGGAACCCGTTCCGCCTGGTGCACCCGGACGACCGCCACGCGCTGATCGCGCAGATGGCCGAGCTGGGCCGCAGGCCCGGCGCGGTGCAGGCGTTCGCCCTGCGGGCCCGGCACGCCGACGGCAGCTACCGCGACCTCGAGGTGCTGGCCCGCAACGGCCTCGACGACCCCGACCTGCAGGGGGTGCTGCTGTCAACGCGCGACGTCACCGACCGGGCCCGCGCCGAGGCGACGCTGCGGGCGTCGGAGAGCCGGCACCGCCAGCTGGTCGAGGGGGTCCCGATCGGCCTGGCCGTGGTGGACCGGGACGGCCTGCTGCGCTTCGCCAACCCGTGCGCGCAGGGCGTCGTCGGGGTGGAGCTGGTCGACCTGCTGGGCCGGACCGTCACCGACTTCCTGCACCCCGACGACCGCGATCGCTGCGCCGAGGCCGTGCGGCTGGCGCTGGTCGACCGGGTGGTGCCGGGCGCCGCGGAGTACCAGCTGGTGCGCCCGGACGGCGTGGACTGCGTCGTCGCCTCGACACCCATGCCGTACGAGTGGGAGGGCGCGCCCGCGGCCCTGCTGATGCTGCAGGACGTCACCGCCCTGCACCGGGCCGAGCGGCAGCGGGTCGAGGCCGCCGACCGCCTCAGCCGGATCCTGGACGCGACGGCGGACGGCATCGTCGGTATCGACCACGAGGGCCGCATCACGTTCATGAACCCGGCGGCGGCCCGGACCCTCGGCCTCGACGCCCAGGCCGTCCTGGGGCTGGACGGGCACGCCCTCTACCACCACAGCCGAGCGGACGGGTCGCCGTACCCGGAGGCGGAGTGCCCTGCGGTGCAGGCGATGAGGTCGGGCCGCTCGGCCGAGGTGAGCGACGAGGTGCTGTGGCGCTCCGACGGCACTCCCGTGCCGGTCGAGTACCGCGCCACGCCGCTCCCGGCCAACCCGGCACCGGGCGCGGTGCTCACGTTCCACGACATCTCCGAGCGGGTCCGCGCGCGCGAGCGGCTCACCCAGGTGGCCGCCTTCCAGCGCGCGGTGCTCGATGCGCTGCCCTCCCTGACCGCGGTCGTCGACCAGCACGGCGTCATCGTGGCGGTCAACCAGGCGTGGACCCGGCACGCCGAGGACCGGGGCGGCGACCCGGCGCTGTGCGGGGTCGGCGTGCCCTTCCTCGGCGTGTGCGACGCGGCGGGCGGCGAGTTCCGGGCAGGCGCGCAGGCGGCCGCCACCGGGCTGCGCGCGCTGCTCGCCGGCGAGCGGGAGACCCACGAGCAGGACGTGCCGTGCCGGCAGCCGGACGGGAGCACGGCCCACTTCTCGCTGCTGATGGTGCCGCTGCGCGGGGTGCCGCAGGGCGGGGTGGTCATCGCCTACACCGACATCACCGCCCGCAAGCAGCTCGAGGTCGACGCGGCGCACCGCGCGACGCACGACGTGCTGACCGGCCTGCCGAACCGCACCCTGCTGCTGGAGCGGCTCGAGCACGCGCTGGAGACCCGCGGCGAGCCGGCGATCGCGCTGCTGTTCCTCGACCTCGACGGCTTCAAGCTGGTCAACGACGGCTACGGCCACGAGGCCGGCGACACCGTCCTCACGCAGCTGGCCGACCGGCTGCGCCACCACGTGCGGCCGTCCGACACGGTGGCGCGCCTGTCCGGCGACGAGTTCGTCGTGCTGTGCGAGCAGCTGGGCCACCCGACGGAGGCGCACGTGCTCGCCGAGCGGCTCATCGCCGCCGTCGGTCAGCCGTTCGCCATCACGTCGACGACGGTCTCGCTCGGGGTGAGCATCGGCATCGCGGTGGCCTCCGAGCCGCACACCGGACCCGACGCGCTGCTGCGGGCCGCCGACCAGGCGATGTTCGACGCGAAGGCCCGCGGCCGCAACCGCTTCACCGTCTACGACGCCGGCGTCCACGGCCGCCACCACGTCCGGCTGGAGCAGGCGATGGCGTTGCGCCGGCTGGTCGACGACGACGACCTGCTCGTGCACTACCAGCCGGTCGTCGACCTGCGGACCGGCGAGCTGCGCGGGGCCGAGGCGCTGCTGCGGTGGCGGGGCGAGGTGCGCCTGCCCGACACGGCGACCGCGATCAGCCTGGGCGAGGAGATCGGCCTGATCGGGCGGATCGGGCGCTTCGTCCTGCGCGAGGCGATCAGCCAGGCGGCGACCTTCCGGCGCCCCGACGGGACGCCGCTGCCGGTGGCGGTGAACCTGGCTCCCCAGCAGCTGGACCGGCGCCTGGTCGGGCTGGTCGAGCAGGCGGCCGAGGCCGCCGGGTACCCGCTGTCGTCGGTCACCCTGGAGCTGACCGAGCGCACCGTGATGTCGGACCCGCGGCTGGCGGTCGAGGTCCTGCAGGCCCTGCGCGACCGGGGCGTGCGGATCGCCCTCGACGACTTCGGGGTCGGCTACTCCTCGCTCGCAGCGCTGAACTCGCTGCCGCTCGACGTCCTCAAGATCGACGCCGGCTTCGTCCGCGGCCTCGGCGCAGGCGGCCAGGACGGCCGGATCATCACGGCCATCGTCGAGCTCGCCCGGGTGCTCGGGCTCGAGATCGTCGCCGAGGGCATCGAGCACCAGGAGCAGCGCGACCGGCTGATCGAGCTGGGCTGCGAGACCGGCCAGGGGTGGCTCTACTCGAAGGCGCGCCCGGCCGAGGTGCTGCGGAGGCTGTCGGCCTGACCCGGACCGGTCGGCAGGAGGTCAGCCGGCGGGCAGCTCGACCCGGGTGGGGTCCTGCCGGTCGTAGGCGACCTGGCAGAACCCGTGGTTGCAGTACCCGCCGGGGTTCTTGTGCAGGTACTGCTGGTGGTGGGCCTCGGCGTAGTAGAACGGCCCGGCCTCGGAGAACGGCCGCACCTCGGTGGTGATCCGTCCGAAACCGGCGGCGGTCAGGGCGGCCTGATAGCGCTGCTGGGACGCCGTGACGGCGGCCGCCTGCGCGGCGGTGGTCGGGTAGACCGCGGTGCGGTACTGGGTGCCGTGGTCGTTGCCCTGGCCGTCCTCCTGCGTCGGGTCGTGGTTCTCCCAGAACGCCTTGAGCAGCACCTCCACGTCGACCCGGGCCGGGTCATAGACGACCAGAACGGCCTCGGTGTGCCCCGTGCGGCCCGTGCAGGTCTGCTCGTAGGACGGGTTCGGGGTGTAGCCGCCCGTGTAGCCCGCGGCGGTGGTGATCACGCCGGGGACCTGCCAGAAGATGCGCTCGGCGCCCCAGAAGCAGCCCATGCCGACGTACAGCTGCTCAGACCCCGCCGGGAACGGCGGGGTCATCCGCGTGCCCAGCACCGCGTGCTGCGCGGGGACGGCGACCGGCGTGTCCCGTCCCGGCAGGGCAGTCTCCGGGGTGGGCATGGCCGGCTTGCTGAAGAACCTCACGAGCGCGTCTCCTGTCGTCGGGCGTACGTCCCGTGCAACCGGTCGCGGGGCCGCCGCGTTCCCCCGACCGCAGGCGCCTATGTCCCCTGCTCCCCGTTCCAGCGGGCCAGCTTTCCGCCGCGGGCGACCGCGCGCAGGCGCGCCTCCGCGGCGTCGCGCGCCCCGTTGGTGGCGACCACGAGCAGCTGGTCGCCGTGCAGGAACTGCGTGTGCTGCTTGGGGACCAGGCCCTGGCCGTCGCGGACGACGAGGGTGACGTGCGCGCCGGGGGGCAGTCGCAGCTCCTCGACGTAGACCCCGTGCAGCCGGGAGTCGTGGGTCACCCTGACCTGCAGCAGGTCGGCGCCCATCTCGTCGAGCGGCGCCGTCTCGACCTCGACGTCGACCGCATGGCTGCTCTCGACCACCCGCAGCCGGCGGCCCAGCCACGGCAGCGTGGGCGCCTGGACGAGGGTGTAGAGCACGACCAGCACGAAGACGACGTCGACGACCCGCTCCGCGCCGTCCAGCCCCTCGGTGACCGGGATCGTCGCGATGACGATCGGCACGGCCCCGCGCAGGCCGGCCCAGGACAGGAACGCCTGCTCCCGCCAGGACAGGGAGAACGGCAGCGCGCTGACGGCCACCGCCAGCGGTCGGGCCAGGAAGGTGGCGGCGGCCCCGATGAGCAGAGCCGCCGGGACGTTCTCGACGAAGCGGTCGGGAGAGGCCAGCAGGCCGAGCAGCACGAACAGACCGGCCTCGGCGAGCAGGGCGGTCGAGCCGGCGAACCCGATGACGGCCCGCCGGTGCGGGAGGGTCGAGTTGCCGATCACCAGGGCCGCGAGGTAGACGGCCAGGAAGCCGCTGACGTGCAGCGCCTGTCCGGAGGCGAACGCCAGCAGGCAGAGCGCGACGGTGGCCAGCGGGTACAGCCCGGCGCTGGACAGCGCGGCGCGCGACAGCAGCTCGCGCCCGAGCCGGCCCAGCACCAGCCCGAGCACGGCCCCGCCGACCAGCTCGAGCAGGACGGTGCCGAGCGCCTCCAGCGGGGTGGTCGTCGCCCAGGAGTCCGACGAGGCGAGCACCACCAGCACGACGACCGGCGCGTCGTTGAACCCGGACTCGGCCTCCAGCGCCGACCGCAGCCGGGCCCGCAGCGGCAGCTTGCGCAGGACCGAGAAGACGGCGGCGGCGTCCGTGCTGGCGACGACGCTGCCCAGGATGACGGCGGTGCGGGTGTCGACGCCCAGCACGAGCACCGCCAGCCCGGCGACGACCGCGACGCTGATCGCGACGCCCACCGTGGCCAGCACGACCGCGAACGGCAGCGCCGGCCGCACCACCGACCACCGGGTCGTCAGCCCGCCCTCGGCCAGGATTAGCGCGAGGGCGAGCAGCCCGAGCTCGGACGTGACCTCGTAGTCGGAGAACTGGATGCCCAGGCCCGCCTCGCCGACCAGCAGACCGACGCCGAGGTAGATGAGCAGCGACGGCAGACCGGTGCGGTCGGCGAGGCGGACGGAGACGACCGCGACCAGCAGGAGGGCGGAGGAGGCCAGCAGGACCGTGTTGAAGTCCTCCACGCCGACCTCCTGCTCCCCGTCGTCCTAGACCGTGCCCCCCTGCTGCTGCACGCGCGCGCGGGCCGGCTGCGGGCGCTTCTTGGCCGCGCTCCGCGGCCGGGCCGCCGAGCTGCTGCTCTTGCGCTTGGGCATCGGCGGCGGCGCGTCGTTCCTCTCCTCGAGCTCCATCATGAGCGGCGAGGCCACGAAGGCGGAGGAGTACGTGCCGACGAACAGGCCGATGAGCAGGGCCAGCGCGAAGTCCTGCAGCGACCGCCCGCCGAGCACGGTCAGCGCGCCGAGGATGAAGAAGGCCCCGAGCCCGGTGTTGATGGTGCGGGGGGCGGTGGCGATGACCGCGGAGTTCACGATCTGCCGCAGCGGCTTGGTGCGGTTGGCCGCCCAGGTCTCGCGGATGCGGTCCATCGTCACGACCGAGTCGTTGACCGAGACGCCGATGATCGTCAGCGCCGCGGCCAGGAACACCCCGTCGATCGGCTTGCCGAGCCAGGCGAAGATGCCGACGACGATGAGCACGTCGTGGAACATCGCCAGCACGGTGCCGGCCGCGAACGTCCAGCGGAACCGGACGGCCAGGTAGGCCAGCTGCGCGAGCAGGGCGATGACCAGCGCGATGAGCGCCTTGGTGCGCAGCTCGTCGCCGAGCGTCGGGCCGATCGCCTCGTTGCTCTCGATCGTCACGTCGCCGCCGATCTCGGCGAGCGAGGCCTGGATGGCCTCGACCTGCTCGTTGGTGATCGGGGCGGTGCGCACCGAGATGTTCGAGCCGTCGGCCTCCTGGACCACCGCGGTCGGGAAGCCGGCGTCCTCCACCTGGGTGCGGGCGTCGGCCACCGAGACGTCCTGGCTGGTGGCGTACTCGACGACGCGACCGCCGGTGAACTCGACGCCGAAGTTGAAGCCGCGGACGAACATGCCGAGCACGGACAGCACGAGGATCGCGCCGGCGACGGCGAGGTACTTCCGGCTGTGCTGCATGAGGTCGGGCTGCCGGCGCTCGAGCCACTCGCGGAAGCGGCCGAGGCTCGCGAGCCCGCTGATCCTGGGCCGCTCGCGGATCAGCCCGCGCTTGAGGCCGAACTCGACGAACACCCGGGTGACGAGCAGCGCCGAGACGATGGAGGCCAGCACGCCGATGACGAGCGTGACACCGAAGCCGCGGACGGGGCCCGACGCGAGCAGGAACAGCAGACCCGCGGCGAGCAGCGTCGTGACGTTGGAGTCGGCGATCGCGCTGAAGGCCTTGGAGAAGCCGTTGTCCATGGCCGGCATGAGCCGCTTGGACCGCGAGGCGGCGTACTCCTCTCGGGCCCGCTCGAACACCAGGACGTTGGCGTCGATGGCCAGACCGGCCGACAGCAGCAGACCGCCGAGGCCGGGCAGGGTGAGGGTCGCGCCGAGCGCCACCAGGGCGCCGTAGGAGATCAGGCCGTAGGACGCCAGGGCGACCGCGGCCAGCAAGCCGATGAAGCGGTAGACGAGGACCAGGAACAGCGCGGTGAGGACCAGGCCGATGACGCCGGCCTTGATGCTGGCGTCGATGGCCTCCTCGCCGAGGGACGGGCCGACGGTGCTGCTGGAGAGCACCTCGACGCGCACGGGCAGCGCACCGCCCTTGATGAGCGCGGCGAGGTCCTGCGCCTCCTCCTGGCTGAAGGAGCCGGTGATCTGGGTCGAGCCGCCCTGGATGCCGACGTTGCACTGCACGCCGTCGGAGACCTGCGGCGAGCTGATGACCGCGCCGTCGAGCACGATCGCGACGCGGCGCTTGTCATCACCCAGCGGGTTGCAGGCTGCGGCGCCGGTGAGCGACTCCCACTCGCGGCCGCCGTCGCCGCGGAAGTCGATCGACACGAAGGCCTGGCCGGTCTGCGGGTCGAGCTGGCCGTTGGCGTCGCTGACGCCGTCACCGGTCAGGCGCGCCGGGCCGAGCAGCACGGGGCCGCCGGACTCGTCGAGGACGGTCTGCTGCGGCAGCGAGGGGTCGAACGCGGCAGCGTCGGGCTCGTCGGCGGGCAGCAGCGAGGGCACCGGGCTGGGCGTCGCGCCGGGCGCCGTGCTCGCGGCCGGGCTGGGGGCG
>JAOPVV010000129.1 GCA_025966005.1 Frankiales bacterium | reverse complement strand
TTGGCTGCCCAGTCCCGCGAGCTGCCGGAGCCGTACTCCTTGACTGCCAGGATGACCAGCGGTGTCCCAGCCTGCAGGTAGTGCTGCGATGCGTCGTAGATCGTGGACTCCGGAGCATCCGGCTCGGTGAAGTCACGGGTAAAGCCGCCCTCGGTCCCAGGTGCCAGCTGGTTGCGCAGGCGGATGTTGGCGAAGGTGCCGCGGATCATGACCTCGTGGTTGCCGCGGCGCGAGCCGTAGCTGTTGAAGTCCTTGGCCTCGACGCCGTTCTCGACGAGGTACTTCCCGGCCGGGCTGTCCTTGCGGATCGAGCCGGCGGGGGAGATGTGGTCGGTCGTGACCGAGTCGCCGAGGACGGCGAGCACCTTCGCGCCGGTGATGTCGGTGAGCGCCTCGGGCTCGCGCTGCATGCCGTCGAAGTACGGGGGCTTGCGCACGTAGGTGCTGGTCGGGTCCCACGTGAACGCGTCGCCCTGCGGGACCTCGATCGCCTGCCAGCGCTCCGTGCCGGCGAAGACGTCGGCGTACGAGCTGGCGTACATCTCGCTGGTGATCGCCTCGCCGACGACCGCGGCGACGTCCTGCGCCGAGGGCCAGATGTCCTCGAGGAACACGTCGTTCCCCTGCTGGTCCTGACCGAGCGGCTCCGTCGTGATGTCGATGTCCATCGAGCCCGCGAGGGCGTACGCCACCACCAGCGGCGGGCTGGCCAGGTAGTTCATCTTGATGTCGGGGTTGATGCGGCCCTCGAAGTTGCGGTTGCCCGACAGCACCGAGACGACGGCGAGGTCGCCCTCGGTGACGGCGGCGCTGACCTCCTCGGGCAGCGGACCGCTGTTGCCGATGCAGGTCGTGCAGCCGTACCCGACGGTCTGGAAGCCGAGCTTGTCGAGGTAGGGCGTCAGGCCCGCGGACTCGTAGTAGTCGGTGACGACCTTCGAGCCGGGCGCCAGGGTCGTCTTGACCCACGGCTTGGTGGTCAGGCCCTTCTCGACCGCGTTCTTCGCGAGCAGCCCGGCGCCGACCATGACGTAGGGGTTGCTCGTGTTGGTGCAGCTGGTGATGGCCGCGATCGCCACGTGGCCGTGGTCGATGTGGACCGCGTCGCCGTTGGACAGCGTCGCCGCGACGGGGTTGCTGGGGCGGTCGTGGACGGCGTCGCCGGCGCCGTTGTGCGCGGCCGGGGCGGGGGAGTCGTCCTTGGTGCCCGGGGCCGCCGGGTCGGAGGCCGGGAACGACTCCGCGCTGGCCTCGTCGATGCCCGTGCCCTGGACGGCGGCGGTGGCCGCCGGCGGGACGCCCGGCTTGCGGCCCTGCTCGACCGGCGTCGTCGTCGCGTAGTCGGCGAGCGCCGTGCGGAACATCGCCTTGGCGTCGGACAGCGGGACGCGGTCCTGCGGGCGCTTCGGCCCGGCGAGCGACGGCACGATCGTCGACAGGTCGAGCTCGACCCGCTCGGAGTAGCGCGGCTCGGCGGACGGGTCGTGCCACAGGCCCTGCGCCCTGGCGTACGCCTCCACCAGCGCGACCTGCTCCTCGGTGCGCCCGGTCAGCCGCAGGTAGGCCAGCGTCTCGTCGTCGACGGGGAAGATGGCGCAGGTGGAGCCGTACTCCGGGCTCATGTTGCCGATGGTGGCGCGGTCGGCGAGCGGGACGTTGCCGACGGCCGGGCCGTAGAACTCGACGAACTTGCCGACCACGCCCTGCTTGCGCAGCAGCTCGGTGACGGTGAGCACCAGGTCGGTCGCGGTGGCGCCGGCCGGCAGCTCGCCGGTGAGCTTGAAGCCGACGACCTTCGGGATGAGCATCGACACCGGCTGGCCGAGCATCGCGGCCTCGGCCTCGATGCCGCCGACGCCCCAGCCGAGCACGCCCAGGCCGTTGATCATCGTGGTGTGCGAGTCGGTGCCGACGAGCGTGTCCGGGTAGGCCTGCAGGGTGCCCCCGACGGTGCGGGTGAACACGACGTTCGCGAGCCGCTCGAGGTTGACCTGGTGGACGATGCCGGTCTCCGGCGGGACGACCTTGAAGTCCTGAAACGCCGTCTGGCCCCACTTGAGGAACTCGTAGCGCTCGCGGTTGCGGTCGTACTCCAGCGCGCTGTTGAGGCCGAGGGCCTCCTTGGTGCCGAAGAAGTCGGCGATGACCGAGTGGTCGATGACCAGCTCGGCGGGGGCCAGCGGGTTGATCCGGGTCGCGTCGCCGCCGAGGTCGGCCATCGCCTCGCGCATCGCGGCGAGGTCGACGATGCAGGGCACGCCGGTGAAGTCCTGCATGAGGACGCGGGCCGGCGTGTACTGGATCTCGGTGTCGGGCTCGGCCGTGGGGTCCCACTGGGCGATCGCGCGGATCGAGTCGGCGGTCGTGTTGGCGCCGTCCTCGGTGCGCAGCAGGTTCTCGAGCAGCACCTTCAGGCTGTACGGCAGGTCGCCGGCGCCCTCCACCGCGTCGAGGCGGAACACCTCGTAGGAGGTGTCACCGACCTGGAGCTCACTGCGTGCGCCGAAGCTGTCCTGACTGGTCATCTCTGCTGCTCCTCGTGTCGTCTGGTCGTGACGCTAGTGGGGGTGCGGACGGCCGTCTCGACCAGGTCGAGGACGCCGTCGAGGTGGTCGGTGGTCATGCCTGCGGCCATCCGGCTGACGAGCCCGTCGAGCACCAGGTGGAGGAAGTCGACGAGCAGGGGGACGGGCACGTCGTCGCGCACCACACCTGCTGCCCGCTGTCGCTCGAGCCGATCCGCCGCGGCGGCGTCGACCGAGGCCTGGCGCTGCGCCCAGCTCTGCGCGAAGCCCGGGTCCGTGCGCAGCCGCCGGCGGACCTCCAGCTGCACGCCGAGCCAGCCGGCGTCCTTGTCCTTGAGGTCGCGCATGACCTGCACCAGGCCGGCGGTCGCGACGACCTCCGCGGTGCGGGCGGCGTCGTCCTCGGCCAGCGCCAGGAACAGCGCCTCCTTGTCGCGGAAGTGGTGGAAGATCGCGCCCCGGCTCAGGCCTGTCTCGGCCTCCAGCACCCGGACGGTGGCGCCCTCGTAGCCGTGCCGTGCGAACGCCCGCCGGGCGCCGTCCAGGATCTCCGCGCGCCGGGCGGCGAGTTGGTCGTCCGTCACCTTGGGCACGCACCCACCCTACCACCCAAACCGTACGTCCGTACTGCTCAGCCCGGACCCCGGTGACTCAGCCCGGACCCCGGTGACGTGCGTCCGGCTGCGGTCCGGGCACCCCGGTGGCCGCACGAGGGCGTGGACCACCGTGGGTGTCCAGGGTGGGGGGGAGCAGGCGGACGCGACGGCGCCGCCGGCCCCCGGGGGGGGACGGCGGCGCCGGTCGGTCAGGTCTGGGTCAGTACACGCGGCGGCGCGTGCCGCCGACCGGGACGAGGTTGAGGACGAGGCCGACGACCAGCAGGATGATGCCGATCGTGGTCAGGATCGAGGGGCCGACGAGCAGGCCGATGAGCAGCAGGACAGGCCGAGGACGATCATCGATGGCTCCATCCGGACGAGGTCCGACGCGCCCTTGTGGGGTGTCGTGACCCGGCGACGAGCGCCGATGAGTCTGTGCCCCGTCGTGATCACTTCACTCTCCGTGTCCCGCATCTGACGCTTCGTCCCCCGTCACCGCGAGCTCGGCGAGGTCCTCGAGCTGGGCGCTGAGCCAGCGGCGGGCGTCGTTGCGGTGGACCACCCAGGCGGCGTGCTCGCGCCGGTCGCGCCGCAGCTGCGCCGGCATGGTCAGCGCCTCGTAGAGGGCGTCGGCCTGCTGCGCCACGTCGAACGGGTGCAGGGTGACGGCGAAGCGCCCGAGCTCGTCGTGGGCGCCGGTGGCCTCCGACAGTGCCAGCACCATGTCGCGCTCGGACAGCACGACCGCCTCCTTGGCGACCAGGTTCATCCCGTCGGCGACCGCGTTGACGACGAGCACGTCGCAGCGGCGGTACGCGGCCGTCGCCAGGCCCATGTCGTGGGCGAAGCGCAGGTCGACCGGCTGCCAGGCCCCCGTCCCGTGGTGGGCGTTGACGGCGGTCGCTGACGCGCCGATCTCGGTCAGGTAGGAGGCGTACTCCGGGACGTCCTGGCGGCTGGGCTGCAGCAGCGCCAGGAACACGACCCTGCCGTGCAGCTCGGGGTGCTCGCTGAGCATGAGGTCGAAGGCCTGGAAGCCGCGGACGATGTTCTTGCTGGGGTCGGTGCGGTCGACCCGCAGCACCAGCGAGCCCTCGCCGACCTGGTGATCGAGGTCGACCAGGTGCTCGTCGGAGGCGTCGGAGTGGGCGACCGCCTCGAGCGCCGGGACGTCGATCGAGATGGGGTAGGCGCGCACCCTGACCCGGCGCCCGGCGGTCTGCACGGTCATCGAGGCGAGGTCGACCGGCAGCCCGAGCAGCTCCTGGGCGCAGAGCACGAACGCGCGGGCGTCGGCGCGGGTGTGGAAGGCGACGACGTCGGCGCCCAGCAGGCCGGTCAGCAGCCGCTGGCGCAGGTCGGGCGGCAGGACGTGCCAGGCGTCCGGGCCGGGCCACGGGATGTGCACGAAGTGGCTGATCAGCGCGTCCGGGCAGCGCTGCCGCACCAGGTCGGCCACGAGGTAGAAGTGGTAGTCGTGGAGCAGGACGACGGCCCGCCCGCCGGCCTTCTCGACCTGCTCGACGACGGCGTCCGCGGCCAGCTGGTTCGCGACGACGTAGCCCTGCTCGAAGGCGCGGTGGTCCTCGCGGCCGAGCGACGGGGTGCGGGCCAGGTCGTGCAGCCGGTGCTGGACGAACCACAGCAGCGGGTTGCTGATCACCCCGTAGAACGGGTCGTGGACCTCCGGCGGCACCTCGACCAGGCGCAGCAGCAGGGTGCGGCCCTCCGGCACGTCGCCGTGGGCGAGCACCCGGGGCTCGGGGTCGAGGGCCAGGTGCACGAGCGACCCGGCCGCCTCCCGGGCGACAGCGGCGTCCTCGCCGCTCGCGCCGACGCAGACCCACACGGCGTGGTCGAGGTGCCCGGCCAGACCGGTCAGCGCGGTGACGAGCCCCCCGGCCCCGCGCCCCGCCGTCCGGTCGCCGTCGTCGTCGCGGGTGAAGGTGACCGGGCCGCGGTGGGACAGCAGGACGACGGGCAGGGCGGACGCCAGCGGGGGGAGGTGCACGTGCACCAGTCTCCCCGACCTGTCCCGGACGTCCTTCCCGGGGGCGCTCAGGGGCGGACGACGGCCTTGGTGAGGTCGGCCAGCTCGTCGACGAGGTAGCCCGCCATCCGGTCGAGGTCGGGGACGAGCTCGCGGCAGGCGATGAGGCCGAAGTGCATGCCGTCCTCGAAGCTCATGACGGTGATGTTGGGGCCCTGGCCGTCGGCGATCGCCGACAGCGGGTAGTAGGCGAGCAGCCTGGCACCGGCGTAGTACAGCGGGACGTTCGGGCCCGGGACGTTCGAGATGATCAGGTTGAACGGGTTGAGCCACTCGACCAGCCGCAGCCGGGCGGCCAGGCGGGCGGCCTGACCGGCGAGGGCCGGCATGGCGAACTGGGTGACGTCGCCGAGCAGGTTCGCCGGCAGCGCCCCGTGCTGCTCCTTCGCGGCGCGCATCGCCCCGTGGCACAGGGCCAGCCGCTCGGCCGGGTCCTCGACGTTCGTGGGGATGGGCGTGATCATCGTCGACACCCGGTTGCCGCCGGTGCCCTTCTGCTCCCCGGTGCGCACCGACACCGGGACCGCGGCGACGAGCGGGCCGTCGGGCAGGGCGTCGTGGTCCTGCAGCCAGCGCCGCAGCGCACCGGAGCACAGCGCCATGACGACGTCGTTCACGGTCGCGCCGGACGCCGACTTGACGGCCTTGACGTCGGCGAGGGCGACGGTGCGGAACGCCCAGCGGCGGTGCGGTGTCACCGGCTTGTTGAACGGCGTGCGGGGCGCGCGCAGGCCGGTCTGCGACAGCACCGTGCTGGCGCCGCGCCGCAGCAGGACCTTGTCGAGCACCGGGATCGCCGGACGCGACGGGCTGCGCAGCAGGCCGGGGGCCGACCGGGCGACGCCGACCGTCAGCCGGGCCGCGCGCCCGGGGTGGCTGGTCGGCGACAGCACGCTGCGGGCCAGCAGCGGCACCGGGCCCGGGACCTTGTCGCCCTGCCAGTCGGGGACGTCGCCGAGCTCCCGCCCCTCGGGCGACAGGTCGAGCACGGCCGCCAGGATGTCGTTGCCGGAGACGCCGTCGATCGCCGCGTGGTGCACCTTCGTA
This sequence comes from Frankiales bacterium, assembly GCA_025966005.1. GTDB lineage: Bacteria > Actinomycetota > Actinomycetes > Mycobacteriales > SCTD01 > SCTD01. The sequence continues at coordinate 7,790 of JAOPVV010000129.1, read as the reverse complement.
TACACCGCCATCCGCCCGCCGGACAGGCCCGAGATCAGGTACAGCTCCCACAGCGGCCGGCGGCGGTCGAGAGGCCGGGCGTGCAGCCGGGCGGCCTGCTCGGCGAGCTGCCGGTCGTCGCCGGGGGCAGGCAGCGAGATCTCCCGGACGTGGAACTCGACGTCGAAGTCGGGGTCTCGATCCAGTAGGGCTGGTCGAAGCCGAACGGCACCTCGGCGAGCCGCCGCCGCAACGGCGGGACGAGGTGCAGCCGCGAGCTGATCACGCCCTGCAGCCGCTCGAGGGTCAGCGGCTCGGGTGCGGTGCTCGGGTCGAGCACGCACACGCTGCCGACGTGGCCGTAGACCGCCGACGTCTCCATCGCCAGGAAGGCGGCGTCGAGACCGCTGAGCTGCTGCAGGGTGTCTCCTCGGGGTGCGCCGAAGGTGCGGGCGCCCACCCTGGTACGCCGCGGCCCGCGGTGTCCACGGCCACGCTGGTCCCGTGCCGGTCGGCCCCGGCGCGGGCCGGGGCCGACGGGGAGCGCAGGTCAGCGGGCGCGTTCGTGGCGCGCCGGCTGCTCCTCGGTCCGGGGGTACGGCACGTGCAGCGCGGTGATCTCGGGCGGGCCCTCGACGTGCAGCTGCGGGAGCCGCCGGTCCAGCCAGGACGGCAGCCACCAGGTGGCCCTGCCCAGCAGCTGCATGACGGCGGGCACCAGCAGCAACCGGACGACCGTGGCGTCGACCAGGATCGCGGTGGCGAGCCCGAGGCCGAGCACCTTGAGGATGACGTCCGAGCTGAGCACGAACGCCAGGAAGACCGCCACCATGATGGCCGCGGCGGCGGTGATGACGCGCGCGGTCGCGGCCAGCCCGTCGGCGACCGCCCGCGAGCTGTCGCCGGTGCGCAGCCAGTGCTCGCGCATCCGGCTGAGCAGGAACACCTCGTAGTCCATCGACAGGCCGAACAGGATAGCGAACATCAGCACCGGGATGAACGCCGGCAGAGGCGTCGGCTCGTCGATGCCGAACAGCTGCCCGAACGCGCCGCCCTCGAGGGCCAGCGCCACGACGCCGTACGCCGCGCCGATCGACAGGATGTTCATGACGGCGGCCTTGACCGCGATCGCGATGCTGCGGAAGACCATCAGCAGCAGCAGGAACGACAGGCCGACGACCCCGCCGACCAGCAGCGGGAGCGTGCTGGTGATGTCCTCGGTCGTGTCGATCGACATCGGCGTCGCGCCGCCGACGAACACCCGCTCGATGCCGTCGCCGCGGGCGGCGGGAAGGACGTCCTCGCGGACCGTCCGCACGAGGTCCTCGGTGGCGGGGTCCTGCGGGGCGGTCGTCGGCAGCACGGTCAGCAGGCCGGTCTGCCCGCCGTCGCTGATCTGCGGGTCCGCGACCTCGGCGATGCCCGGCGTCCCCCGAAGCTGGTCGGCCAGCGCCGCCAGGGCCGGCGTCGCGTCGCCGTCGAGCTCCGCGGCGAGCAGCAGCGGGCCGTTGAAGCCCGGGCCGAAGCCCTCGCTGACGAGGTCGTAGGTCTGCCGCGACGAGGTGTCCTCGGGGGAGTTGCCGGAGTCGGGGAAGCCGAACCGGACGTCGAGGAAGGGCACGGCCAGCAGCAGCGTGATCGCGAGCCCGGCCACGACCGACGCCCAGGCCCGCCGCTGGACCAGCCGGGCCCAGCGGGACCACACGGGCGAGCCGGTCGCGGGCCGGTGCCGGGCACCCGGCAGGCGCAACCGGTCGACGGTGCGGCCGGTGAAGCCCAGCAGGGCGGGCAGCAGCGTCACGGCGGCCAGCATGATCACGACGACGCCGAGGATCGTCGCGAGCGCCGCCCCCTGCATGTAGTTGAGGTCGGTGGCGAACAGCCCCAGCATGCTGATGACGACCGTCGTGCCGGCGACGAGCACCGCGCGCCCCGCGCTCTCGATCGTCGACACGGTCGCGTCGTACGGGTCGCGGCCGTCGGCGAGGAACTCGCGGTACCGGGTGAGCATCAGCAGGACGTAGTCGATGCCGACACCCAGCGCCATCATGGCGGCCAGCTGCGGCCCCCAGTCGGGGACGTCGACGACCCGCGTCAGCAGCCCGATCAGCGAGGCGCCGATCCCCAGGCCCAGCAGGGCCACGGCCAGCGGCAGCCCGGCGGCGACCAGCGAGCCGAAGGTGACCAGCAGGATCACCGCGGCGACGGCCAGGCCGACGACCTCGGACGACACCTCGGTGACCTCGGCCGCCACGACGGCACCGCCGACCTCGACCCGCTGCCCGGGCGCGGTGGCGTCAGCGGCCAGGTCGAGCACCCGCTGGGCGTCGGCCACGGCCATGGTGTCGGACGGGTCGAGATCGAGGTCGATGCGTCCGAGCGCCGTGCGCCCGTCGCCGGAGACCTGGTCGTACGGGCTGGTCACGTCGAGCACGCCGGGGACGTCCCGCACTGCGGTCAGCATCGACTCGACGTCGGCGCGCATCGCCGGTGCGGTGACCGGGCCGTCGGTGCGGACCACGACGTCGATGGTCTGTCCCGCGCGCGCCGGGAAGTCCTGCGCCAGGAGCTCCTGGGCGCGGTCGGAGTCCGAGCCGTGGGCGGCGTAGTCGGCGGAGTACTCGCCGGCGGCCGCCGCCGACAGGGCGACGATCGCGACGCTGCCGACGAACCAGGCGGCGACGACCCGCCGTCGCCGCCGGTAGGACGCGCCGGCCAGGCGGGCCAGCGCACTGGGGCGACGGGGGCCGGGCCGGCCGTCCGGAGACGGGGTCGGGCGGGGGGAGGTGGGCGTCATGGCGACCCTCGATGCACGTGGCTGGGGTGCGGTGCGGAAGGGGCTGCCCGGCGAGGTGGGCCGGGGACACGGACGCGGGCTGTGCACGATCCGTCGGGCGCCTCACGGCCGGAGGCTAGCCACCTCCCCGGGTCCGGTCACCCCCTGCGAACGCTGTCCTGGAGGCGACAGACCTGTCACCTCCCGGCGGGCGGGTCAGTCCAGGCCGCGCAGCCAGGCGGCCGCGGCGTCCCGCTCCGACACGCCCTGCAGGACGACCTGGCGGTTGAGCTCGGTCATGGCGGCCGTGGTCAACGCCGCGCTGACGCGGTCGAGCAGGCGGGCCAGCTCGGGGCCGTGCTCGACCAGCACCTCCTGGCGCAGGACCGGAACCACCGGCTCGGGCGGCTGCAGGCCGCGGTCGTCGACGAGCAGGACCAGCCGCCCGTCGGCGAGGTACGGGTCGACGGTCTCGAGGACACCGACGTCGAGCTGACCGGCCAGCAGCGCCTCGGCGGTCGCGGCGCGTGAGGGGAACGGCACGAAGCCGCTGAAGGCCAGGCCGTACCGCTGCTCGAGGCCGCGCAGGCACAGCGGCCGCTCGGGGCACTCCGGCGGTCCGCCGAGCACGAGCCGGCCCGCCACCGGCACGAGGTCGCTCACCGTCTCGAGCTGCTCCCGCTCGGCGAGGGCGCGGCTCACGACGACGCCGTTCTGGTCCTGGCCGGGGGCAGGGCGCAGGGCGGTGAGCCCCCTGCGGGTCAGCGCCGCGTCGAGCGCGGCCCGCAGGTCGGCCGACCGTCCGGCCTGGCCCGACAGGAACTGCAGGGCGCTGCCGGCGTACTCGGGCACCAGGTCGACCAGGTCCTGCGCGAGGGCGGGCGCGACGACCTCCCGGGGGCCGAGGGCCAGGTGGCGGTCGACGCGGAACCCGCCCTGCTCCAGCGCGGTCGCGTACACCTCGGCGAGCAGCCGGCTCTCGGCGAAGTCGAAGGAGGCCACCCGGATGCCGCGGTCGGGGCCGGCCCGCTCGGCGCTGCCGGAGCACCCGACCAGAAGGAGCAGCCCGAGCAGCACCCACGACGCCGTCCGCCGGGTCGCGACCATTCGGGGCTCCCTCCGCCCTGCTCCCGCTCGAACGCTAGGCAGGCAGGACCACCGCGGCTAGCGTCGACGTCCTGTCGAGGGGACCCGACCTCCGGGAGGCCGTGTGACGGTCGCGTCGAGGACGCCACCCGTGCCCGGTCCGTCGCGCGCCCGCCCTCGACGACGCCCGTCCGGTGAGCCGCCCCCGCTGCCCCGGACGCTGACCTGGTCGGGCCGGACCTGGCTGGCGGTCGCCGGGACGCTCGTCCTGCTCTACGCCGTGGACCAGCTCACCGGCACCCGCTGGGGTGACGCGATCACCCGGGTCGACCAGGCGGTCCTGGAGGCGCTCGCCGACCGGCGCAGCGGGGCCGGCGTCGACGCGGCGCGGGCCGTCGGGTGGCTGGCCAGCGACCGCCCGCTGCAGGCCGTGTGGCTGGCGTCCCTGGCCGTGCTGGTGGTCGTGCGGCGCTGGCGGCACCTGCTGCTCGCCGTGGGCGTGCTGCTCGTCGTGCGCGTGGTCGCCGACGTGCTGGCGCTGCAGACCCAGCGGGTGCGTCCGCTCGGGGTCGAGGTCCTCGAGGACTGGGAGGGCTTCGCGATGCCGTCCCGGCCCGTCGCGGTGCTCACCGCCCTGCTCATGGTCGTGCTGTACGCGCTGGTGCCGCAGGGACGCTCGCGGCAGGTCGGGAAGGTCGTCGCCGGGGTCGTCGTCGCCTCGGTCGTCCTGTCGCGGGCGTGGCTCGCGCAGGAGAGCCCCACCGACGCGCTCGTCGCGGTGGTCATCGGGGTGACCGTGCCGCTGGTCGCGTTCCGGCTGCTCGCGCCGTACGAGGTCTTCCCGGTCCGCTACCGCCGCGGCCGGACCGCCCACCTGGAGATCACAGACGTCCGGCGAGCGGCGATCTGCGCCGCTCTGCGCGACCAGCTCGGCGTGGACGTGCAGGACGTCGAGCCGTTCGCGCTGGCCGGCTCCGGGGGCTCGACGCCGCTGCGGATCACCGTCAGCGGGCACAGCGACGCCGTCCTGTTCGGCAAGCTGTACGCGTACAACCACCTGCGCTCGGACCGCTGGTACAAGCTCGGCCGGGCCCTGCTGTACGGCGGGCTGGAGGACGAGAAGGCCTTCAACAGCGTCCGCCGGCTGGTGCAGTACGAGGACTACGCGCTGCGGCTGCTGCGCGACGCCGGCCTGCCCGTGCCGGCCCCGTACGGCATTGTCGAGATCACCCCGGAGCGGGAGTACCTGCTGGTGACGGAGTTCGTCCCGGGTGCGGTCGAGGTCGGCGAGGCCGAGGTCGACGAGGGGGTCGTCGACCAGGGGCTGGCAATCGTGCGGCGGCTGTGGGAGGCGGGCCTGGCGCACCGGGACATCAAGCCGGCCAACCTGCTGGTCTGCGACGGGCGGCTGGTGCTCATCGACTCGGCGTTCACCGAGGTGCGGCCCAGCCCGTGGCGGCAGGCCGTCGACCTGGCCAACATGATGCTGGTCCTGGCGCTGCGCAGCGGCCCCGGGCTGGTCTACGCGCGGGCGCGCCGGGTGTTCAGCGAGGACGAGATCGCCGAGGCGTTCGCGGCCACCCGCGGCCTGACGATGCCCTCGCAGCTGCGCCGGATGATGCGCGCGCAGGGCCGCGACCTGCACGCGGAGTTCAAGCGGCTGCTGCCCTACCCGGTGCACCCGATTGCGATCCAGCACTGGAGCGCGCGCCGGGTCGCGCTGATGCTGGGGGTCGCCGCGGTGGCCGCGGTCGTGCTGACCTCGGTCCCGCCGCTGCTGCTGGGGAGCCCGCTGTCGTGAGGGCGGTCCGGGTGGCGGTCCGGGTCGTGGCGGTGGTGGCCGCGTCCGGCCTGCTGACCGGCTGCGTCGAGCCGGTCGACATCGGCGTCCGCGCCGACTGCGGCGACCCGGTCCGGGTCGACAACCCCGTGCTGGTCCTCATGGCGCAGGCCGTCCCGACGTCGACCATGGTGCCGTGCATCCGCCTGGTGCCGGCCTCCTGGCGGCACGGCGAGGTCGACGTCCGGCGGGGACGCGCCGCGTTCGACTTCGCCTCCGGCTCGGTCGACAGCACCGACTCGGTGCCGCTGTCGGTGGTGCTGACCCGCACCTGCGACGTCTCGGGCGCCACGGAGGTCCCCACCGACGAGCCGGGGACGCGCCGCTGGGAGCGGCTGCGGCAGGTCCAGCCGGCGTACGTCGGCGACCGGTTCTACGTCTTCGAGGGCGGGTGCGCGCAGCTGATCTTCGCGCTGTCCGGCGACGACCGCGCGCAGCAGGTGGGAGAGGCCTCGCTGGCGGTCGGGTTCGTCAGCCGGACGGCGGTGCAGGCCGGCGTCCGGGATCGCACCGACGCCGAGCTCGACCCCCGGCCATGACCCGGACCGCGTCCGACCGGCCGCCCGTCGACCTGCGCCGGGTGGTCACCGGCGTGCTGCCGCTGGTGGTCGCGGTCGCGGTGCTGGCCTACCTGCTGCCGCAGTTCGCTGACGTGTCGGACGTCTGGCAGGCGCTGCGCAGCATGACCTGGCTCGAGATCACGACGCTGCTGATCGCCGCCGCGTGGAACCTCGTGACGTACGGCCTGCTGATGGTCTGCACCACGCCGGGGCTGACCCTGCGCCAGGCGATGGTGGTGACGGAGTCGTCGACCGCGGTGGCGAACACGCTGCCCGGCGGTGGCGCGCTGGGCATCGCCTTCACCGCGGCGATGCTGGCTTCCTGGGGCTTCTCGCGGGCCCGCACCACGGTCTCGCTGCTGGTGTCCGGGCTGTGGAACAACGTCGCGAAGCTCGCCCTGCCCGTGCTCGCGCTCGCCTGGCTCGCCCTGCGGGGTGACGCCACCCCGGGACGGGTCGCCGCCGCCGTCGCCGGCGTCACGGGGCTGCTCGCGATCGCGTTCCTGCTGTGGGCGGTGCTGCGCAGCGAGGCCTCGGCGCGCCGGCTCGGGCGGTCCGCCGAGGTGCTGGTGTCGCGGCTGCGCAGCGTCCTGGGCCGGACGCCCGTGACCGGCTGGGACCGGGCGACGACGAAGTTCCGGGCGCGGACCGTCCTGCTGCTGCAGGCCCGGTGGGGACGGCTCACGCTCGTCACCCTGGTCAGCCACCTGTCGCTGTTCCTCGTCCTGCTGCTCGCGCTGCGCCACGTCGGCGTGTCCGAGCAGGAGGTGGCCACGGCCGAGGCGCTGGCGGTGTTCGCCTTCGCCAGGCTCCTGACCGCCGTCCCGATCACGCCCGGCGGCGTCGGCGTCGTCGAGGTGGCGCTCGTGACGGGGCTGGACGCCGCCGGTGGCGGGGACGCCCAGGTGGTCGCGGCGGTGCTCGCGTTCCGGGCGCTGACCTACGTGCTCCCCGTGCCGCTCGGCCTGCTGACCTACCTGTACTGGCGCGGCAGCACCGCCTGGCGGCGCGAGCCGGGACAGGCGCCGCGGACCTCGCTCGTGCCGGAGACCCGGTGACCGGGCTGGAGCTCCGGTGACCGGGCTGGAGCTCCGGTGACCGGGATGGCGCTGCGGCCGCGCACCGCCCGGTCCGGTCACCTGCTGCGCGCCGCGATCGCCGCCGTCGTGCTGGCGGCGTGCACGCGGCTGGCGGTTGACGGCCTGCCCCCGGGGGAGGAGGGCGCCTTCCGGCTGGTCAACGACGTGCCGCTGCCGGTGCTGCTGGTCTGGCCGGTGATGCAGCTCGGCAACGTCCTGGCGGTGCCGTCGGCCGCGCTGGTCGCGGCGGCGCTGCGGCGGTGGCGGCTGTCGGTCGAGCTGCTGGTGGCCGGAGGTGCCTCCTACCTGCTGGCCAAGGTCGTCAAGGACGAGGTCGACCGGGGCCGGCCCGGCGAGCTGCTCGACGACGTGCACCTGCGTGGCGCCGGGGACGCCGGGCGGGGCTTCGTCTCCGGCCACGCCGCCGTCGCCGCCGCCCTCGCCGTCGCGGCCCTGCCGCACCTGGGCCC
>JAOPVV010000115.1 GCA_025966005.1 Frankiales bacterium | reverse complement strand
CGACCCGGCCTTCGGGCCGGCCGCCGCCGCGGCGACGCACGCCCCCGAGCGCGGCTTCGCGCGTCCGCTGCTCGTGACCGCCGACGAGCTGGCGCTGGTGCCGGACGGCGGCAAGCCCGACCTGGTCCTGCGCGACCCCGCGGCCGACCAGCCGTGGGTCAGGTCGGTGCTGTACCGCTGAGCAGCGTCCACGGACACCGCTGAGCGGCGCTACAGGCGGTCGGCGTCCTGGCTGGGGGCGTCGAACTCGGCGGTGTCCTTGCCGTCGAGCCGGGCCATCGTCTCGACGACCTTGCGCGCGACGTCCTGCGCGGTCAGCCCGATGTCGGACAGCGTCTGCGCGCGGGTGGCATGGTCGAGGAAGCGCTGCGGGATCCCGAGGTCGCGGGCCGGCACGTCGACGTCGGCGTCGCGCAGCGCCTGGCTGACCAGCGCGCCGACACCGCCGACCCGGCCGTTGTCCTCGACGGTGAGCACCAGCCGGTAGGAGCGGGCCAACTCGACCAGCTCGGGAGCGACGGGCGTGACCCAGCGCGGGTCGACGACGGTGACGCCGATGCCCTGCGCCGCGGCGCGGTCGGCGACCTCGAGGCCCAGGCGGGCCATCGAGCCGACGGCGACCAGGAGCACGTCGTCGCCCTCCTCCCGCCGCAGCACGTCGACCACGCCGAGCCGCTCGAGGGCCGGGACGTCGTCGCCCACCGGCCCCTTCGCGAAGCGGACGGCGGTCGGGCCGTCGTCCACGGCCAGCGCCTCGCGGAGCTCCTCGCGCAGCGTCGCGCCGTCGCGCGGCGCGGCCAGGCGGATGCCCGGGACGAGCTGGAGCAGGGAGAGATCCCACATCCCGTTGTGGCTGGCGCCGTCGTCACCGGTGACGCCGGCGCGGTCGAGCACGAACGTGACGGGCAGGCGGTGCAGCGCGACGTCCATGAGCGCCTGGTCGAACGCGCGGTTCATGAACGTGGCGTACAGGCAGACGACGGGGTGCAGTCCGCCCATCGCAAGCCCGGCGGCCGAGGTGACGGCGTGCTGCTCGGCGATGCCGACGTCGAAGGTGCGGTCGGGGTAGGCCTGGCTGAACGCCAGCAGCCCCACCGGCTGCAGCATCGCGGCGGTGATCGCGACGACGTCGGGGCGCTCGCCGCCGATCGCCACCATCTCCTCGGCCAGCACGCCCGTCCAGCCGCGGGCGCTGGCGTTCACCGGCTTGCCCGTGACCGGGTCGGTGACCGGCGCGACGCTGTGCAGGCAGTCGGCCTCGTCGTCGACGGCCGGCTGGTAGCCGAAGCCCTTGACGGTGACGGCGTGGACGATGACGGGGCCGCCGAACGCCTTGGCCCGGCGCAGGGCCGACTCCATCGCCGCGGTGTCGTGGCCGTCGATCGGCCCGACGTACTTGAGCCCGAGGTCCTCGAACAGCACCTGCGGCTGCAGGAAGTCCTTGATGCCGCGCTTGAGGCCGTGCAGCGCGGTGTAGACCGGCTGGCCGACCACCGGCGTCCTGGCCAGGGCGGTCTTGACGGTGTCGAGGGTCCGCTCGTAGCCCTGGGTCGTGCGCAGGGTGGCGAGGTGGTCGGCGAGCCCCCCGATCGTCGGGGAGTACGAGCGGCCGTTGTCGTTGACGACGATGACGACCGGGTTGTCGGTGGCGGCGATGTTGTTGAGCGCCTCCCAGCACATGCCGCCGGTCAGCGCGCCGTCGCCGACGACCGCGACGACGTGGCGGCGCTCGCCGCGCAGGCGGTAGGCCTTGGCCAGCCCGTCGGCGTACGACAGGGCGGTGGACGCGTGGCTGTTCTCGACCAGGTCGTGGTCGGACTCGCTGCGGCTCGGGTAGCCCGACAAGCCGCCCTGCTTGCGCAGCGTGTCGAACCGGTCGGCGCGGCCGGTGACCATCTTGTGGACGTAGGACTGGTGGCCGGTGTCCCACAGCACCTTGTCGCGCGGCGAGTCGAAGACGCGGTGGATCGCCAGCGTCATCTCCACCACGCCCAGGCTCGGGCCGAGGTGCCCGCCGGTGCGCGAGACGGTGTCGACCATCGTGTCGCGGATCTCGGCGGCGAGCAGCGGCATCTGCTCAGGGGTCAGCCGCTTGAGGTCAGCGGGTCCGGAGACGCTGTCGAGCAGGCTCACGGGCAGGTCCTGCCTGTCGGGGTCACGGAGGGTCGATGTTAGTTCGCCAACGCGTACCGCACCGGTTGTGTGCCACGTCCCGGACGTGTCACACGTCGCTCCGCGCAGCGTCCGGCGCTACAGGCGCGGGACGTGCCGCTCCCCGCGCAGCGCGGCGTCCACGAGCGCGATCTGCCTGCCGGTGGTGATCAGCCGACGGCCCTCGCGCTCGTACGCCGCGATGGCCGCGTCGACGACCTCGGGCGTCACGACGCCGCGCAGGTCGGCCCGGACGGTCCGGATGCCGTGCCGCGCCGCCTCGACCGCCGAGCCGACGTGGCCGGCGGCGAAGCGCGCCAGGACGACGGGGTGGCGGCGCAGCACCTCGTGCGCGCGGTAGTCCGGCGGACACAGGTCGAACAGCCACCCCACCGCGCTGCGCTCCCAGTCCGGCGCCTGGGGCGGCTGCACCTCCGGCGGCCAGCCGGGCGGGACCAGCTGTCGGTCGCGGGTCACAGCGGCTCCTGATCAAGGTCGTCGGTCGGGCTGTCGAGGACATCGTCGTGCCCGACCAGCTCGACCTCGACGCGGGGCAGCGGCTGCGCGCCGCCGTCCAGGCGCTCAAGTCGTCCCTGGCGCCCGTCCGGGCGGCTGCACCGGTGTCGTCGGTGTTCGGACGGGCCGCGGCCGCCGTCCGGGCCGACGCGCACCCGCCGGCGCACGGGGCAGCGCTGGCGAACCGGTTCCGGCACGTCGAGACGACCGCGCTGCTGCCCGGGACGACGCTGGCCCTGCTCGTGGCGCCGACCCCCGAGGTGGCCGACGACCTGGCCGCCAGCTGCCGCCAGCTCGTGGCCGGCGGCGCGGTGGTGGTCGTCCTGGGGCCGCACCTGCCGCGGGCGGTCTCGGACCGCAGCCGTCCGCTCACGGTGCCGCTGCGGGCGGACGACGCGCTGTCGCACGAGTGGGGGCTGATCGCCTGCGGACCGGCCCGCCGGGTCGCGTTCCTGGCGCGCCGCGAGCCCGCCGGCCCCGAGAGCTGGCAGTGGCTGACCACCCGCGACACGGTCGCCGTCCAGCGGGCGGCGACGGCGATCCTCGAGCGCGTGCCGTTCCTGCGCCTGCGCGTGCCCCTCCTCAGCGACTGAGCGGCAGGCCGTTCAGGGGCGCAGGTACCCGTCGAGCAGCCGGCGCAGCTCGCCACCGGTGACGCCCTCGGGGAACTGGTCGGCCACGACGCGGGCGGAGAAGACGAAGGACTGGGCGGTCAGCAGCGCGCAGGTGGCCAGCAGGCGCGGGTCGCCGGCGCGGACGGACCCGTCGGCCTGACCCTGCACGACCTGCTCGGCGAGCAGGTCGACGGTGGCCTGCTGGGTCGACCCGAACCGGTCGACCACGAGCGGCAGCAGCAGCTCGGGGTCGAGGTCGAGGACCTTGCACCACAGCGGGTGGTGCGCCAGCCGGTCGACGACGAGCACCCCGGCCTCGACGAGCCGCTCGCGGGCCGTCGACAGGCCGGCCACGTCGTCGCGAGCCGCGGCGAGCAGGCCGAGCAGCTCGGTGGTGAGCAGCGCCGAGACGATGCTCGACAGGTCGCCGTACTGCCGGTAGACCGTCATCCGGCTGACGCCCGCGCGGCGGGCGACGTCCGCCAGCGTGGTGCGGCGCAGGCCGACGTCCAGCACGCAGGCCCGGGCGGCGCTCAGCAGCGGGTCCTCCAGGGCGGCCAGCGCGATGTGACGTTGTGACGACATATGTCACACTGTAGTCCGTGACCCCGAACTGCGCGCAGGAGGCCTAGCCCGGTGGAGCGCCGACTGCAGCTCGTCGTCAACCCGGTCGCCGGTGGCGGCCGCGCGTCCCGGGTGCTCCCGGCGGCCGAGGCAGCGCTGCGCGGGGCCGGCCACGACCTCGTCGTCACGCCGACGCGCTCGCTGGCGCACGCCGACGAGCTGACCGCCGCTGCGGTCGCCGA
>JAOPVV010000088.1 GCA_025966005.1 Frankiales bacterium | reverse complement strand
CGCCGTGCCGGCTGCGGGTGTCGGTGGTCGCCCGCACGCCGCCGCTGCAGCCGCAGGACGTCCTCTCGCTGCACGTCGCGACGTCCAGCCGGCCGGTGCCGCCGGCGTCCGAGGGCCCGTGGCGGGTGCGGACCGAGCAGCACGTGCGTCCGCTGGCCGAGGTCAAGGTGCACGACCCCTGGGTGCAGCTGCTCAAGCAGCGGGCCCGGTGGGCCGGGTACGACGACGCGCTGCTGGCCCGCGGCGACGACCTGCTCGAGGGGACCACCTGGGGGCTGGTGGGGATCGGGCCCGCCGCCGTCGTCGTCCCGCGGGACGACGTGCTCACCAGCACCGGTGCCCGGCGCGTCGTGGAGGCGCTGCGCCTGGTGGACACGGCGCTCCCGGTCGAGCACCGGCCGCTGCGCCGCGACGAGCTCGCCGGTCTGCGCGTGCTGGTCGCCACCAACGCGGTCGTCCCCGTGACCGTGGTGGCCGCCGTCGACGGCGCCGACGTCCCCGTCGACCTCGACCTCGTCGCCGGGCTCAGGCGGTCGGTCGACGTCGCACCGCGGGAGCGCCTGCTCGGCTGACGCGGCGACCCCCTCGTCGTGGCATCCTCGGGCGGCCCCGTGCCCGGTCAACGGCGATCGGGCAGGGCCGACGGCAGGAGTGCTCCCCGTGGTCGCCCGGATGTCCGCCCTCGACAGCGCGCTGCACCAGCTCAACGACGCGGTCGAGCAGCTCGGCCTCGACGCCGGGGTGCACAAGCTGCTCGCCACCCCCCGCCGGTCGATGGAGGTCGCGGTCCCGCTGCGCCGCGACGACGGCACGCTCGACGTCCTCAAGGGCTACCGGGTGCAGCACAACCTCTCGCGCGGCCCGGCCAAGGGCGGCGTCCGCTTCCACCCGCACACCGACCTCGACGAGGTCCGGGCGCTGGCGATGTGGATGACCTGGAAGTGCGCCCTCATCGGCATCCCGTACGGCGGCGCGAAGGGCGGCGTGGCCGTCGACCCGCGGCTGCTCTCGCGCAACGAGCTCGAGCGGGTGACCCGCCGCTACGCCAGCGAGATCATGCCGATCATCGGCCCGGAGAAGGACATCCCGGCCCCCGACGTCGGGACCGACGAGCAGACGATGGCCTGGATGATGGACACCTACTCCATCCACGCCGGCTACACCGTGACCGGCGTCGTCACCGGCAAGCCGGTGTCGCTCGGCGGCTCCGAGGGCCGCGGCGGCGCCACCAGCCGGGGCGTCATGTACTCGGCCTTCTGTGCGCTGCGCGAGGCCGGCATCGACCACCGCGGAGCCACCGTCGCCGTGCAGGGCTTCGGCAAGGTCGGCGGCCTGGCGGCCCAGTACCTGCACGACGCCGGCTGCATCGTGGTCGCCGTGTCGGACTGGAAGGGCGGGGTCTACGACGGCAGGGGCCTCAACCCGGCGGCGCTGCTGGCCCACCTCAGGGCCGGGGCCGAGACCGTCGTCGGCTTCCCGGGCACCGACACCATCACCAACGACGAGCTGCTCGAGCTCGACGTCGACGTGCTCGTGCCGGCCGCGCTCGAGGGGGTCATCCACGAGGGCAACGCCGACCGGATCCGGGCGTTCTTCGTCGTCGAGGGCGCCAACGGCCCGACCACCCCGGACGCCGACCAGGTGCTCGAGGGCAACAACGTCCTGGTGGTGCCGGACGTGCTCGCGAACTCCGGCGGCGTCGCGGTCTCCTACTTCGAGTGGGTGCAGGACCTGCAGGCCTACTTCTGGTCCGAGGACGAGGTCAACGACCGGCTCAAGCTGCTCATGGAGTCGGCGTACGACCAGGTCTCGACGATGGCGCGGGACCGGGGCGTCTCGATGCGCACCGCGGCGCAGATGATCGGTGTCGGCCGCGTCGCCGAGGCGCACAAGACGCGCGGCCTGTACCCGTAGCGGACGGCTACCGGCTGGCCCGGAACAGCCCGGCGGTGCGGCGCAGCTCGGCCGACACCGGCACGCCTTCGCGCAGCAGCTGGTCGGCGAGGCCGCCGACGCTGGCGGGGTCGGTCGCGGCCCGTCCGTAGGCCGACGCCGACAGCGCTCCCGCAGCGGCGCCGGCCCAGGTGCGCACCGCTGCGGCGGCCGGCGCGCCCACGAGGTCGCCCTGGCCGGCGTCGCCGCCGGGGAGCACCACGAGGGCGTTGGAGACGCCGCGCTCGGCCTCGGACGGACGGCTGGCGAGCAGGCCGTTGACCACCATCACCGAGCTGCCGCCGCCGTCGAGGTTGATCGCCTGGACGGCTCCGAGGCCCAGCATGAGGTCGGCCAGCTCGCGCATCGTCATGCCGACGCTGTAGCCGCTCTGGCGCCCGTCGACGACCACGATCAGCAGCTGGCCCTCGCGGGTGTAGCCGACCGCGGTGCGCGGTGCCCGGTCGAAGAACGCGCCGCGCCCGTCGACCTCGCTGCCGACGACCGAGCCGTTGACGACCAGCAGCGGGTTGCCGCCGAGCGCGTCGACCGCGCCCGCGAAGCCGAGCTGGGTCGACAGGGTGGCCGACGAGCCCCGGGCCAGGCTGCGGACCAGGTCGCCGCCGCCGGTGAACGGGTCGGCGGACACGAAGGTGCTGGTGCCGGAGACGACCGGGCTCGCCCCGCCGCACCGCGTGCCGGTGACGGTCACCGGCTGGTCGACGGCGCCGCCGCGCACCGCCCGGCCGGCCGAGGGCACGAGGCTGGCGTAGCACTGCTCGGCCTGCGGGACCTCGAGCGAGCCGCCGAAGGCGCTGAACGCCGACAGCGAGCCGTCCGACGCCGAGCCCGCGTTGGTGCGGGGGACGTCGGTCGTCACGGTGCCGGTGGCGCCCGCGGTGGTCAGGGTCGTGCGCACGTCGGGGTAGCCCATCCGGAACACCGTGCCGCCGGCGTCGAGCGAGAACGCGCGGCCCAGCGTGGTCGGCGACTGGAGCAGGCGACCGTCGTTGGCCATCAGGTGGACGGGACGACCCGAGCCGAGGAAGAAGTCGCCGTTCACGCCGAGCACCGCGCCGGCGCGGCGGGTCATGGTCGAGGTGCGCTCGACGCCGGCCAGCCGGTCGCCGGAGAGCACCGTCTCGGGGCTGGACGACGCGGCGAGGTCGACGGTGGCGACGTGCGCGACGAACGGTCCGGACGGGTCGCTGTAGACCGAGTGGCTGACGCCGGGCGCGAGCCCCTGCGTGCGGCGGACCACCGGACGGTCACCGGCCTGGCCGAGCACCACCGTCTGGTACGGGCTGGGGAAGCTGCCCCGGCGCAGGTACCAGGTGCCGGCGCGGAACACCCCCGGGGTGTCCTTGCCGTCGTGGTCCCAGTCGCCCGAGACCGGCAGGTCGCCGGCGTTGCCGAAGGCGAACTGGCGCGAGGTGGGGCCGCTGCTCGAGCGGTCGCGCTGGTACCAGGTCGTGCCGCGGCGCACGCCGACGTCGGTCGTGCCGTTGCCGTCCCAGTCGCCGACGACCGCGACGTCCCGGGGCAGGCCGTAGCCGAACGTCCGGCTCGCGCCCAGGTTGCTGTCGCGGACGTACCAGCGGCCGGCGCGGAACAGCCCGATCGTGTCGACGCCGTCGCCGTTCCAGTCTCCGAGGACCGGCTGATCGCCGCGCTGCCCGAAACGGATCGAGCGGGCCGGGCCTCGCTCGGCGTCACGGATCAGCCAGACGCCGTCCTTGAACAGGCTGACCGAGTCGTCGCCGTCGCCGTCGGTGTCGCCGGCGACCGGCTGGTAGCCGGCCAGCTGCTCGCGGTAGGTCCGGGGCGCGCTGCCGTCGAGGCTGTCGGACAGGACCCACGTGTCGCCGCGGCGGACGCCGAGCCGGTCGTGGCCGAGCGTCGTCCCGGCCACCGCCTGCACGCGGACCGGAGCGGTCGCGGACGGCAGCGCCGTCACCGGCGAGGCTGCGGAGGCGGGGCGCGCCAGCAGCGCCGGCAGCAGGGGCGCGGCCAGGCCGGCCGCCAGCAGCGGCACGAGCAGCGGGCGGCGGGAGGGG
>JAOPVV010000063.1 GCA_025966005.1 Frankiales bacterium | reverse complement strand
TGGGCGATGGACTACCCGTCCCCGCAGAACTACCTCGAGCCGCTGTACAGCACCTCGGCCATCCCGCCGAACGGCTCGAACACCGCGTTCTACAGCAACCCGGCCTTCGACGACCTGATCAAGAAGGGCAACACGGCCGAGGACAACGACGCCGCGATCGCCGCCTACCAGGAGGCCGAGGACGTCCTGCTCGAGGACATGCCGATCATGCCGATGTTCTTCGGCCTGGTGCAGGGCGTGCACTCCGAGAACGTCGACAACGTCGCGATCGACGCGTTCACCCGCGTCCGTCTCGAGGACGTCACGGTCAACCAGTAGCCCCCGTTCCACCCGGTCCGGGGTCCTTCGGGACCCCGGGCCGGCCCCGACGGCGCGCCGTCCCGTGCCTCGTGCACCGGACGGCGCGCCGTCGGCGGGTCCGGGCCCCCGTGCCGGCCCGCTGTTGACCTAGTCTTCCGCGCACCGAGTGACGAGCACCGTCCCCGGCCTCACCAGGGCCCGGGCAGACCGACCAAGGAGGGCCATGGCCCGCTACATCGCGCGCCGTCTGCTGCTCGCGATCCCCGTGCTCATCGGCGCCTCGTTCCTCATCTTCGCGATGGTGTTCGCCCTGCCGGGTGACCCGATCCGCGCCCTCGGTGGGGACCGCCCGATCTCGCCCGCCGTGCAGGAGCAGCTGCGCGACCAGTACAACCTCGACGACCCGCTGCTCGTGCAGTACGGCAAGTACGCCGGGGGGCTGCTCCAGGGCGACCTGGGCACCGACTTCAGCGGCCGGCCGGTCGCCGACATCCTCGAGCAGACCGTCCCGGTGACGGTGAAGCTGGCGCTGGTCGCGCTGGCTTTCGAGGCGGTCTTCGGCCTGATCGCCGGGGTCCTCGCCGGCATCCGGCAGAAGTCGTTCTTCGACAACCTGGTGCTGGTCTCGACGACGCTTGTCGTCTCCATCCCCGTCTTCGTGCTGGGTTTCGTCGCGCAGTACGTCCTGGGCCTCAAGCTGGGGATCTTCCCGGTCGCCGGTGTCGCCAGCGGCTTCCAGGGCTACCTGCTGCCGGGCTTCGTGCTCGCGGCCCTGTCGCTGGCCTACGTCGCGCGGCTGACCCGCACCTCCCTGGCCGAGAACCTGCGCAACGACTACGTGCGCACCGCCAAGGCCAAGGGGCTGACCCCCCTGTCGGTGGTCGGCAAGCACACGCTGCGCAACAGTCTGATCCCCGTCGTCACCTTCCTCGGCGCCGACCTGGGCGCGCTGCTCTCCGGCGCCGTCGTCACCGAGGGCATCTTCAACATCCCGGGCCTGGGCCGAGCGGTGTTCGGCGCCATCCAGACCCAGGAGGGCACGGTCGTCGTCGGCATCGTGACCCTGTTCGTCTTCGTCTTCATCTTGTTCAACCTCCTGGTCGACGTCCTGTACGCGGCCCTCGACCCCCGGATCCGCTATGAGTGAGCGCACGCCCGAGAAGGGCCCGGTCGGCGGCACGCCGGCCGGCAGCACCGACAGCGGGCTGCTGCTGGACGGCCAGTCGGGCGGCGAGCCGGGCGGGCCCACCGGAACCGGCGACGTCGTGGCGCACGCGATGGCGTCCGGCCACGGCGACGACGGCTCGGTCGACGCCCGTCAGGCCAGCCTGTGGTCCGACGCCTGGCGCCAGCTGCGGCGCAACAAGCTCTTCCTGATCGCCGCGTTCCTGCTGCTCGTGCTGTCCGTGATGGCGATGTTCCCGGGGCTGTTCAGCAGCATCAACCCCTCCGACCGGGGCGCCTGCCAGCTGTCGAGCTCCAAGCTCGGACCGCGCAGCGACGCCTGGTTCGGCAACGACATCCAGGGCTGCGACCACTACGCCAACGTGATCTACGGCGCCCGGGTCTCGATGATCATCGGCCTGGTCGTCGTCGGCGGCTCCACCATCATCGGCATCGTGCTCGGCGCGCTGGCCGGCTTCTTCGGTGGTTGGTTCGACACGCTGATGGCCCGCATCACCGACATCGTGTTCGGGCTGCCGTTGCTGCTCGGCGCGATCCTCATCCTCGGCGTCTTCCCGGAGCGCGGGCTCCCGCAGGTCTGCCTGGCCCTGATCGTGCTGGGCTGGCCGACGACGCTGCGCCTGTTCCGGGCCAGCGTCATCGCCGTCAAGGACACCGACTACGTCGCCGCGGCGCGCGCGATGGGCGCCACCAACGGGCGCATCATCGTGCGGCACATCCTGCCCAACGCGATCGCCCCGGTGCTGGTCTACGCGACCATCGCCGTCGGCGGCATCATCGCCGCCGAGGCGACGCTGTCCTTCCTCGGCATCGGCCTGCAGCTGCCCGCGGTCTCGTGGGGCCTGCAGATCGGCAGCGGCCAGCGGCTGATCCGCACGGCGCCGCACATCATCTTCTTCCCGAGCGCGTTCCTCTCGGTGACCGTCCTGTCCTTCATCCTGCTCGGCGACGCCCTGCGCGACGCCCTCGACCCGAAGACGCGCTGATGACGAGCACTGTCCCGCAGGCCGTTCCGGCCCCGAAGCCCACGGTGACGGGGGGAGCCCCGCTGCTCGAGGTCGACGACCTGTCGGTCGAGTTCCGCACCGACTACGGCGTCGTCAAGGCGGTCAACGGGATCAGCTACACGCTGGCCGCGGGGGAGACCCTGGCGATCCTGGGCGAGTCCGGCTGCGGGAAGTCGGTGAGCGCCCAGACGATCATGGGCATCCTCGACAGCCCGCCCGGGTTCGTGACGCACGGCGAGATCCGCTTCCGCGGCGAGGACCTGCTGAAGATGTCCGCCAAGCAGCAGCGCGACATCCGCGGCGAGGAGATCTCGATCGTCTTCCAGGACGCGCTGTCCTCGCTCAACCCGGTCTTCACCGTCGGCGCGCAGATCGGCGAGATGTTCCGCCGGCACCGCGGCGCGTCCAGGAAGGACGCGAAGGCGTCCGCCATCGAGCTCATGGACAAGGTCCGCATCCCCTCGGCCAAGGAGCGGGTCAACGACTACCCGCACCAGTTCTCGGGCGGCATGCGACAGCGCGTGATGATCGCGATGGCGATCGCGCTCGACCCGGCGGTGCTCATCGCCGACGAGCCGACGACCGCGCTCGACGTCACGGTCCAGGCCCAGATCATGGACCTGCTGGCCGAGCTGCAGAGGGAGACGGGGATGGGCCTCATCCTCATCACCCACGACCTGGGCGTCGTCGGCGAGATCGCCGACCGCATCGCCGTGATGTACGCCGGCCGCATCGTCGAGACCGGCGCCACCGACGCCGTGTTCACCGCGCCGGCCATGCCCTACACCGAGGGCCTGATGGCCTCGATCGCGCGGGTCGACCAGAAGGGTCAGCGGCTCAACCCGATCGTGGGCGCCCCGCCGAACCTGGCCATGCTGCCGCCCGGCTGCGAGTTCGCCCCGCGCTGCCCGCGCGCGACCGACCTGTGCGTGGCCGAGCGGCCGCCGCTGCGCGAGATCGTGCCCGGACGCAGGAGCGCCTGCCACTACGCCGAGGAGGTGCTCGGTGCCTGACGCCGACCTGTCTGCTGCCGCTGTCGCCCACGCCCCGCTGCGCGAGGATGCGCTGCTGCGCGTCGAGGGCCTGGTCAAGCACTTCCCGCTCACGCAGGGGATCGTCTTCAAAAAGACCGTCGGGCAGGTCCGCGCCGTCGACGGGGTGAGCTTCACGCTCGCCTCGGGCGAGACGCTCGGCCTGGTCGGCGAGTCCGGCTGCGGCAAGAGCACCGTGAGCAAGCTGCTGATGGCGCTCGAGAAGCCGACGGCGGGCCGGGTCTTCTACAAGGGCCAGGACGTCACCGACCTCAAGGGCAAGGACCTGCGCAGGCTGCGCCGCAACATCCAGATCATCTTCCAGGACCCGTACAGCTCGCTGAACCCGCGCATGACGGTCGGCGACATCGTGTCCGAGCCCTGGGACATCCACGCCGACGTGGTGGCGCCCAAGGACCGCAACCGGCGCACCCGCGAGCTGCTGGAGCGGGTCGGGCTCAACCCCGACTTCGTCAACCGCTACCCGCACCAGTTCTCCGGCGGTCAGCGCCAGCGCATCGGCATCGCCCGCGCGCTGGCCCTGCAGCCCGAGATCATCATCTGCGACGAGCCCGTGTCGGCGCTCGACGTGTCGGTGCAGGCCCAGGTCGTCAACCTGCTCGAGGAGCTGCAGGACGAGTTCGGGCTGGCCTACATCTTCATCGCCCACGACCTGTCGGTCGTCCGCCACATCAGCGACCGGGTGGCGGTGATGTACCTCGGCGCGGTCGTCGAGGTCGGCACCGAGGACGACATCTACGAGAAGACGGCCCACCCGTACACGCAGGCGCTGCTGTCGGCGGTGCCGGTGCTCGACCCCCGCGCGCGGCAGCTCAAGCAGCGGATCATGCTGACCGGTGACGTGCCGAGCCCGGCCAACCCGCCGTCGGGCTGCCGGTTCCGCACCCGCTGCTGGAAGGCGCAGGACATCTGCGTCACCGAGCCGCCCGAGCTCGTCGAGCGCGGCCAGGGCCACCCGGTGGCCTGCCACTTCGCCGAGTCCGTGCAGATCGTCACCTCGACCGAGGCCACGCCGGTCGACTGACCGCCGCGTCGCGCGGGCCCGTCCGGGCCCGTGCGCAGCCCCGCACGGGATACCCTGGGCAGGTCCGCTCGACCTGCTCTGCCCGCTCGACCTGACTGGAGCTGTTCTCCGTGGTGACTGTCCTGTCCATCCTGCTGGTGCTGACCAGCGTGGGGATGATCGTGCTCGTGCTGCTGCACAAGGGCAAGGGCGGCGGCCTGTCGAACATGTTCGGCGGTGGCGTCTCGTCCTCGCTCGGCGGCAGCGCCGTGGTGGAGAAGAACCTCGACCGGCTCACGATCATCTGCGGGCTGGTCTGGGCGGTCTGCATCATCGCGCTCGGTCTGCTCCTCAAGGACACGAGCGCCGGCGCGGCGCTCTAGGCTGCCCCCACGGCGCCACGGCACGGCCCCTCACCGCACGACACGGCACGGCACGGCACCATCCCAGGACGGCCCGCTGACCCCGGCGCCCGACAGACCGATCCTCGAGGAGCACCTGTGGCAGGCGGAAACGCGATCCGTGGCAGCCGAGTCGGCGCCGGACCGATGGGCGAGGCGGAGCGCGGCGAGGCCGCCCCCCGTCGGCGCATCGCCTTCTACTGCGCGAACGCGCACGAGACCCGGCCCTCGTTCTCGGACGAGGCGGCGATCCCGGAGACCTGGGACTGCCCGCGCTGCGGCTTCCCGGCCGGACAGGACCAGGACAACCCGCCGGCGCAGACCAAGGTCGAGCCGTACAAGACCCACCTGGCCTACGTGCGGGAGCGCCGCAACCCCGCCGACGGCGAGGCGATCCTCGCCGAGGCCCTGGCCAAGCTGCGCAGCAGCAAGTAGCCCGACCGGTTCCTCAGCGCCGGCGCAGCTCGCGCGGGAGCTCGGCGGCGGCCTGCTCGTCGAGCAGCCACAGGGTGGCCGACCGGCCGTGTACGCCCGCCGCGGGCACCTGCACCCGCCCGGCGCCCGACAGGGCCATCGCCACCGCGCCGGCCTTGTCGCGGCCGGCGACGACCATCCAGACCTCGCGGGCGGCGTTGAGGGCCGAGAAGCCCAGCGAGATGCGGGTCGGCGGCGGCTTGGGGCAGCCGTGGACGCCGAACACGATGCGCTCGTCGTAGGCGGCCGGCGACGCCGGGAAGATGGACGCGGTGTGGCCCTCGACGCCCATCCCGAGCAGCAGCACGTCGAACCCCGGGACGTCCCCGTCGGACGCGGCCGCCGCGGTCAGCTCGTCGGCGTAGCGGTCGGCCGCGGCGTCGACGTCGTCGCCGTCCAATCCGTCGGACGCCGGCATCGGGTGCACCCGCGCCGGGTCGAGGTCGAGGTCGTCGAGCAGCGCACGGCGGGCCTGCAGCTCGTTGCGGTCGGGGTCGCCGGACGCGACGTAGCGCTCGTCGCCCCACCAGAGGTCGACCTGACGCCAGTCGACGGCCTGCCGGGCGGCGGAGCGGCCGACCGCCTCGAGGGCGGCGATGCCCGTGCCGCCTCCGGTCAGCACCACCGACGCCCGGCCGCGCAGGGCCTGCGCGTCGACGAGGCGGGTCAGCAGCCGCGCCGCGACCAGCTCGGCGAGCAGCGGGGCGTCCTTGACGACCACCACGACGGGGCTCGAGGTCACGCGGCGGTCCTCCGGGTCGGTCGGGCGAGCGGGCGTCAGGTGGTGGTGAGCGCCGGGTCCGGGGCGTCGGCCTCGGTGGGGTCGTGCCAGATGTGGGTCCGCGGCACGGCCGCCTGGCCGTTCGTGCCGGTGGCGACCCGCAGCGCGGCGGCGTAGGTCTCGTCGGCGTCGAGGCGGCGCAGCTCCTCGGCCAGCAGGTCGCCGAGGGCGCTGGGCTCGAGCGGCATCGTCCGGTCGGGCTGCCCGCTGCGTTGCAGCAGCGCGCTGGTGTCGTCGACCCGGGAGATCCGCACCTCGCCGTCCTCGAGGGCGATGACGATCTCGGTGACCGGGCCGGGGAGGTGGTCGTCGACCTGCTCGACCGGGACGTCGAGGCAGGCGTGCAGCCAGCCGGCCATCAGCGCCCGGGTCGGGTCCGCGGCGGGTCCGGTCACGGTCACCGCCGTCGCCCCGCTGGTCACCGAGTCGAACGCGAGCGCGCACAGCGTGCGCCAGTGGGTCGCGCGGGTCCAGGCCAGGTCGGTGTCGCCCGGCGCGTAGTCCGCGCCGCGCTGGGCCAGGGCCGCCATCGCGTCGGTGGCCAGGGTGGTGTCGGTGACGCGGCGGTCCGCCAGCACCCCGAGCGGGTCGTGCGCGATGAGGTGCGGCGGCTCGCCGAACCACCAGGTGACGACCGGGGCGTCGGGTGCCAGCAGCGGCAGGACCACCGACTCGGCGTGCAGGGCCAGACGGCCGTACATCCGGAGCACGGCGGCCTCGCCGGGACCCAGACGGCCGCCGATGAGCACCTCGGCGTCCAGGCGCGACTCCGGCGCGTCCGGGCGCCGGCGCACCACGATGATCAGCCGGCAGGGGTGTTCGGCCGCCGCCCGCGTGGCGGCCTGCTCGGCGGCGGCCACCTGGGCCTCGCCGACGACGACGACCAGCGTCAGGGCGAGCCCGCTCGCCACGGCGCCGTGCGCCCGGCGCTCGGCGCCCAGGGCCTTGACCACCTCGCTGCCTGTGGTGTCCCACAGTGTCGTCATGCGAGCCTCCGGCTCGACGTCGTCACGGTCGCCGCCAGGTGCGGCCGTCGGCGGCGAGCATCTCGTCGGCGGCCTTCGGGCCCCACTCGCCGGAGCGGTAGAGGTGCGGCTCGCCGCCGTCCTGCCAGTGCTGCTCGATCGGGTCGATGACCCGCCAGCTCTGCTCGACCTCCTCGTTGGTCGGGAACAGCGAGGCGTCGCCGACCAGCACGTCGAGCAGCAGGCGCTCGTAGGCCTCGGGGGAGGCCTCGGTGAAGGCCTCGCCGTACTGGAAGTCCATCGACACGTCACGGACCTCCATCGTCGTGCCGGGGACCTTCGAGCCGAAGCGCAGCGTCACGCCCTCGTCCGGCTGGACCCGCACCACGAGCTGGTTGGCGCCGAGCTCCTCGGTGTCGGTCTTGCTGAACGGCAGGATCGGCGCCTTGTGGAACAGCACCGCGATCTCGGTGACCCGGCGCGGCAGCCGCTTGCCCGTGCGCAGGTAGAATGGCACGCCCGCCCAGCGGCGGGTCTCGACCTCGAGCCGGACGGCCGCGTAGGTCTCCGTGCGGCTCGCCGGGTCGACGCCCTCCTCGGACCGGTAGCCGACGACGCGCTGACCGGCCAGCCAGCCCTGGTCGTACTGGCCCCGGACGGCGTAGCGGGCGAGGTCCTTCGGCGGCGTCAGCGCCCCCAGGACCTTCTTCTTCTCGGTGCGCAGGCTCTCGGCGTCGAAGCCGACCGGCTCCTCCATGGCGGTGAGCGCCAGCAGCTGCAGCAGGTGGTTCTGCAGGACGTCGCGGGCGGCGCCGGTCTCCTCGTAGAAGCCGGCCCGGCTGCCGATGCCGACGTCCTCGGCCATCGTGATCTGCACGGAGTCGACGAAGTGGCTGTTCCAGATCGGCTCGAACAGGGTGTTCGCAAAGCGCAGGGCGAGCAGGTTCTGGACCGTCTCCTTGCCCAGGTAGTGGTCGATCCGGAAGACGCTCGCGGCGGTGAAGACGTCGTCGACGAGGCGGTTGAGCTCGCGGGAGGACGCCAGGTCGTGGCCGAACGGCTTCTCGACGACCACCCGCCGCCAGGCACCACCGGCGCCGACGACGTCCTCGGCCATGCCGGTGCGCTGCATCTGCTTGAGCACGACGGGGAACGCCGTCGGCGGGATCGACAGGTAGAACGCCGCGTTGCCACCGGTGCCGTGCGTGGCGTCGAGGTCGGTGAGCGTCTGGGCGAGGGTGTCGAAGGCGGCGTCGTCGTCGAACGAGCCGGGCAGGAACTTGATGGCGTCCTCGAGCCGGCGCCAGGTCGACTCCCGCCACTCGGTGCGGGCCCCCTTCTGGGCGGCCGTGCGGGCGACCTGCTCGAAGTCGCCGTCGCCCCAGTCGCGCCGGGCGAAGCCGAGCAGCACGAAACCGGGCGGCAGCAGTCCGCGGTTGGCGAGGTCGTAGACGGCCGGGATGAGCTTCTTGCGGGCGAGGTCGCCGGTCACGCTGAACACGACGAGCGCGCAGGGCTCCGGTACGCGGGGCAGGCGCCGGTCGCCGGGCGAGCGCAGCGGGTTGATGGCCGCTGTCACGGACCGGTCCCCGCGGCTCGGAGCAGCGTGGCGAGGCCCTCCCGGCGGTCGAGGAGGTGCAGGCGCAGAGCCGGACGTCCGCGCTGGTCGAGCGCCCGCAGGTCGCCGAGTGCCTGCGCGGCCTGCAGCTCGCCGAAGGTGAACGGGCGGCCGGGGATCTCGAGGTCCTGCTCGACGGCCCCGGTGACCTGCAGGAAGGCGCCGGTCTGCGGACCGCCCTTGTGCAGCTGGCCGGTGGAGTGCAGGAACCGCGGCGCCCAGCCGAACGTCACGGGGTGCGCCAGGCGCCGTGCGAGCAGCGCCCGCAGGTCGTGCGCGCCGGCCTGCTGGTGGCGGTCGAGGTAGGCCATGACGGCCAGGTAGCCGCGCTCCGGGACGGCGTCCAGCAGCGCCTGCAACGCCCCCGCGAGGTCGGTGACGCCGGCGAGCAGGTCGCCGGTCGCGTGCACCTCGACCCCGCCCTCGGTGAACAGCGAGGGGGACTGGCGGACGGGGCTGTCACCTCCCGCGCGGGCGTCGAGGATGGCGCCGGTGTTGTCCTTGCTCTCCTGCACGTTCGGCTGGTCGAACGGGTTGATCTCCAGACCCCAGCCGAGCACCGCCGTGGCGTACTCCCAGGCGAGGAACTGTGCGCCCAGCGACCCGGTGACCACCGTGCCGACGGCGGGCAGCGGCGTCGCGTCGGCCCCCGCGACCACCAGGTGCGTGTCGGCGGCCGGCTCGGTGCCCGGGGCGTCGAGCGCCTCGACCACGACGGGCAGCACCCCCTTGCCCTGCTTGCCGGTCGACTCGGCCACCAGCTGCTCGACCCAGTCGCCGAAGCCGACCAGGCCCTCGGCCGGCGGCAGCACGAGCTTGTCGCGACCGGCGACGGCCCCACCGGTGAGCACGGCGCCGAGCGCCAGTGCGGCCGAGTCGTCGGACGGCAGGGTCGCGAGCAGCTCGGCGGCCGCGTCCAGCAGGGCGCCCACGTCGGCGCCGGCGAGCCCGGCCGGGACGATGCCGAACGCCGTCAGCGCGGAGTAGCGCCCGCCGACGTCGGGGTCGGCGAGGAAGACCGCGCGGCTGCCGTCGGCGCGGGCGGTCTGCTCGAACGGCGAGCCCGGGTCGGTCACGACGACGACGCGGCGCGACGGGTCGATCCCCGCGGCCTCGAAGGCGGCGCGGGCGGCCCGGCGGTGGCTGTCGGTCTCCAGCGTGCCGCCCGACTTGGACGACACGACCACCACCGTGCGCTCCAGCTCGACGAGCGCGGCACGCACCTGACCGGGGTCGGTCGTGTCGACGACGACCAGCGGCGCGCCGGCGGAGGCGCAGACGACCTCGGGGGCGAGCGACGAGCCGCCCATGCCGCACAGCACGACGCGGTCGACGCCCTCGGCGAGCAGCTCCTGCCGCAGGGCCAGCACCTCGGGCAGCAGCGCGCGCCCGGTGCCGACGACGTCGAGCCAGCCGAGCCGGCTGCTGGCCTCGGGGGTGGCCTCCGGCCCCCACAGCGTGGGGTCCTTGCCGGCCAGCGCCGCGGCCAGGCCGGCGTCCCGGGCCCGGGCGAGCGTGGTCGCGCAGGAGTCGACCAGCGAGCCGCCCACGACCTGCACGGTCAGCCCGCCGGTGCTGACCGGCTCGCCGGTCGAGGCGACCGTGGTGGCCGCGACCCAGCCGCCGGAGGAGTCCCCGACCATCGACGACGGCGCCCGGCCGGAGCGCAGGGCCTCGGCGACGTCCTCGGGTCGGGGCTCCGCCGTCACGCCGTCGCCTCGGGGGACGCTGCCGCCGGGCCGCCTCCCGCCGGCCGTGCGGCCCCGGCGGGCATGATCTCGGCGCCCGCCTTCTCGAGCTGCTCGGTGACCGAGGCGATCAGCTCGTTCCAGGAGTCCTCGAACTTCGCGAGGCCCTCGGTCTCGAGCTGGCCCACGACCTGGTCGTAGTCGATGCCGGCGGCCGCCAGGTCGTCGAGCACCTGCTGGGCCGAGGCGTACTCGCCGGTGACGGTGTCCCCGCGCACGGTGCCGTGGTCGGCGACGGCGTGGAGGGTCGCCTCCGGCATGGTGTTGACGGTGCCCGGTGCCACCAGCTCGACGACGTACCGCGTGTCGTCGTAGGCGGGGTCCTTGACGCCCGTCGACGCCCAGAGCGGGCGCTGGGGGCGCGCCCCTGCGTCGGCCAGCGCCGTCCACCGGTCGCTGCCGAAGACCTGCTCGTAGTGCTGGTAGGCCAGCCGGGCGTTGGCGATGGCGGCCCGGCCGCGCAGCGGGTGACCGTCGCCCAGCCGCTTGTCGACCTCGCTGTCGACGCGGCTGACGAAGAACGAGGCCACCGAGCCCATGCCGGACAGGTCGTGCCCGTTGGCCCTCGCCTGCTCCATGCCGGCCAGGTAGGCGTCCATCACCGCGTCGTAGCGCTCGAGCGAGAAGATCAGCGTGACGTTGACGCTGATGCCCTGCGCCAGCGTCGCGGTGATCGCCGGCAGGCCCGCGAGGGTGGCCGGGATCTTGATGTAGAGGTTCGGCCGGTCGACCAGCCACCAGAGGGCCTTGGCCTCGGCCACCGTGCGGTCGGTGTCGTGGGCGATCCGCGGGTCGACCTCGATCGACACGCGCCCGTCGAGCCGGTCCGAGCGCTCGTACACCGGCATGAGCACGTCGCAGGCCCAGCGCACGTCGTAGGCGGTGAGCGAGCGCACCGCCTCGCCGACGTCGGTGCCGCGCAGGGCGAGGTCGCGGACCTGCTCGTCGTAGGCGGCGCCGTCCGAGAGCGCCTTCTGGAAGATCGACGGATTGGTGGTCACGCCCACGACGGAGCAGTCCCGGACGAGCTCGGCCAGGCCCCCCGACGCCAGGCGGGACCTGCTGAGGTCGTCCAGCCACACCGCGACTCCAGCGGCGGACAGGTCGGCGAGCGCGTTCACGGCATCTCCCAAGGTCGGTGCTTCAGTTCCCGCTGGAGGTCTTGCCCAGTGCGGACAGGGACGCACGTGCGGCGGCCACCGTCCGCTCGGCGGTGATGCCGAACTGCTCGTAGAGGACGGTGTACGGCGCGCTGGCGCCGAAGTGCTCGAGCGAGACGGTCTGGCCGGCCTCGCCGATCCACTCGTGCCAGCCCTGCGACACGGCGGCCTCGACCGACACGCGCGCCTTGACGTCGGACGGCAGCACGGTGGCCCGGTAGGCGGCGTCCTGCGCCCGGAACCACTCGACGCACGGCATCGAGACGACGCGGGTCGGGACGCCCTCGGCCTCGAGCAGCTCCTGCGCGGCGACGCAGACCTGCACCTCGGAGCCGGTGCCGATGAGGATGACCTCCGGCTGGCCGTTCGAGGCGTCGCGCAGGACGTAGCCGCCACGGGCCGCGCCGTCGGCCGAGGCGAACACCGTCCGGTCCACGACCGGCAGGTTCTGCCGCGACAGGCACAGCCCGGCGGGCCGGTCGGTGTGCTCGAGGATCGTGCGCCACGCCACGACGGTCTCGTTGGCGTCGGCCGGGCGGACGACGTCGAGGCCGGGGATCGCCCGCAGCGCCGCGAGGTGCTCGACGGGCTGGTGGGTCGGACCGTCCTCACCGAGGCCGATCGAGTCGTGCGTCCAGACGTAGGTCACCGGCAGCTGCTGTAGGGCGGCGAGGCGGACGGCGCCGCGCATGTAGTCGCTGAAGACGAGGAACGTGCCGCCGTAGACGCGGGTCCCGCCGTGCAGGGCGATGCCGTTCATCGCCGCGCCCATGGCGTGCTCGCGGATGCCGAAGTGGATCGTGCGGCCGTACGGGTTCGCCTCCGGCAGCGGGTTGCCCTCGGGCAGGAAGCTGTCGGCGCCCTTCATCGTCGTGTTGTTGCTCTCGGCGAGGTCGGCCGAGCCGCCCCACAGCTCGGGCAGCACGCCGGAGAGCGCGTCGAGGACCGCGCCGCTGGCCTTGCGCGTGGCGACGCCCTTGGGGTCGGCCTCGAAGGTCGGCAGCGCGTCGGCCCAGCCTGCGGGCAGGCGGCGCCCCGACATGCGGTCGTGCAGCGCCTTGCCCTCGGCGTTGGCCGCGGCCCAGGCGTCGTAGCGCTGCTGCCACTCGGCGCGCAGCGCCCGTCCGCGCTCGACGACGCCGCGGCTGTGCGCCAGGACGTCGTCCGGGACGGAGAAGTGGGTGTCGGGGTCGAGGCCGAGCGCCTTCTTGGTCAGCGCCACCTCGTCCTTGCCGAGCGCGGCGCCGTGCGCCTTGCCGGTGTTCTGCAGGTTCGGCGCCGGGTACCCGATGATCGTCCGCATCGCGATGAACGACGGGCGGTCGGTCGTGTCGCGGGCCGCGACCAGGGCCGCGTGGACGGCGTCGACGTCCTCGCCGTCCTCGACGCGCTGCACGTGCCAGCCGTAGGCCTCGTACCGGCCGAGGACGTCCTCGCTGAACGCGGTCTGCGTGTCGCCCTCGATGGAGATGTGGTTGTCGTCGTAGAGGACCACGAGGTTGCCCAGGCGCTGGTGGCCGGCGAGCGAGGAGGCCTCGGCGCTGATGCCCTCCTCGAGGTCACCGTCGGAGCAGAAGACCCAGACCGTGTGGTCGAAGACCGACTCGCCCTGGGGAGCGTCGGGGTCGAGCAGCCCGCGCTCGCGGCGCGCGGCCATCGCCATCCCGACGGCGTTGCCGATGCCCTGGCCGAGCGGGCCGGTCGTGACCTCCACACCGGGGGTGTGGCCGTGCTCGGGGTGGCCCGGGGTGAGCGAGCCCCACTGGCGCAGGTGGGCGACGTCGTCGACGGTCAGGCCGTAGCCGGACAGGAACAGCTGCACGTAGAGCGTCAGGCTGGTGTGGCCGCACGACAGCACGAAACGGTCGCGGCCCGGCCAGCTCGGCTCGCTGGGGTCGTGGCGCAGCAGTTTCTGGTAGAGCAGGTACGCCGAGGGCGCCAGGCTCATCGCGGTGCCGGGGTGGCCGGAGCCGGCCGCCTCCACGGCGTCCATCGCGAGGGCGCGGGAGACGTCGACGGCGGCGCGGTCGAGGTCGGTCCACTCCAGGGCAGGGGTGGCGGTGCGGATGCTGGGGGAGCTCGTCATGCGGGGCGGTCCTCCGTGGGGGACGGCCTCTGTCGTGGCCGTGATCGTCGTCGACCCTAGACCCCGGGGGCTACCCCCTCGCCATCGTCCGACCCGCGGCAGGGGTGCTCCACCTCACGTCCCGCAGCGGGCCCACGGGCGTGGCCCGGCAGGCCGGTACCGGGGCGACCTCGCTAGACTCGGGGGCGTGACCACGCTCGAGGACCGCCCTGCCGCTCCAGGGGTCCCGGCGATGGGTCGGCTCGGCTCCGTCCGGGCCACGGTCGGCGCCTACGTCGCGCTGACCAAGCCGCGCATCATCGAGCTCCTGCTGGTCACGACGGTGCCCACGATGGTCCTCGCGGAGCGGGGCATGCCGGGCTTCGGCCTGGTGCTGGCGACCCTGGTCGGCGGCTCGCTCGCGGCGGGCAGCGCCAACGCCCTCAACTGCTACTACGACCGCGACATCGACGCCGTCATGCACCGCACCGAGCGGCGGCCGCTGGCCCGCCACACGGTCTCGCCGCGCCACGCGCTGGTGTTCGGGCTCGTGCTCGGCGTCCTGGCCACGGTCGAGCTGGCCCTGACGACGAACGCGCTCGCGGCAGCCCTGGCGGTGGCGGCGATCGCCTTCTACGTCGTCGTCTACACGATCGTGCTCAAGCGGCGCACCAGCCAGAACATCGTCTGGGGCGGGGCGGCGGGCTGCATGCCGGTGCTCATCGGCTGGGCCGCGGTCACCGGGTCGCTGGCGTGGGCGCCGTGGGTGCTGTTCGCGATCATCTTCTTCTGGACCCCCCCGCACTACTGGCCGCTCGCGATGCGCTACCGCGACGACTACGCCGCGGCGGGCGTGCCGATGCTCCCCGTCGTGGCGTCCGACGCCGTCGTGGCCGGCCGGATCGTCGCCTACTCCTGGGTGATGGTCGCCGTCTCGCTGCTCCTGCTGCCGCCTGTCGGACCGGCGGGGACCGTCTACGGCGTCACCGCCGTGGTGCTCGGCGCGGTCTTCCTGCGCGAGGCCCACCTGCTGCGCTCGCGGGTCCGCGCCGGCGGCGACGTCGGCCCGATGCGGCTGTTCCACTGGTCGATCACCTACCTGGCGCTGCTCTTCCTCGCGGTCGCGGTCGACCAGCTCGTATGACGCGGGTCGCGCTGGCGACCTGCTCGCGCCTCCCGCGCCTCGACGCCGACGGCCCCGCGCTCGTGGCCGCACTCGACGCGGCCGGCGTCCGCGGTGAGCCGGTGGTCTGGGACTCCGGGGCCGACTGGGCCGCCTACGAGCTCGTGGTGGTCCGCTCGACGTGGGACTACGTGCCGCGGCGGCAGGAGTTCCTGGCCTGGGCGGCGTCGGTCCCGCGCCTGGCGAACCCGGCCGAGGTGCTGGCCTGGAACACCGACAAGCGCTACCTGGGCGAGCTCGCCACCGCCGGGGTGCCGGTGGTGCCGACCACGTTCGTGGCACCCGGCGAGGCGTACCAGCCGCCGTCGTACGAGCACGTCGTCAAGCCGACCGTGTCCGCGGGCTCGCGCGACACCCGCCGATTCGCCGCGGGGGAGTCGAGCGCAGCGCACGCCGCCGCGCTGCTGGACGGCGGACGTCCCGTGCTGGTGCAGCCCTACGTCGCGGCGGTCGACGCCGCCGGCGAGACGTCGGTGCTGTCGTTCCTCGGGGTGCACAGCCACGCCGCGCGCAAGGCCGCCGTCCTGGTGCCGGGCGCCGGTCACCCCGACGACGTCGCCATCACCCCGCGCGACGCGACGGCGGCCGAGCTCGCCGTGGCGCGCCAGGCGCTCGACCAGGTGCCGGGCGGGCCGCTGCTCTACGCCCGCGTCGACCTCGTGCCGGGCCCGGACGGACCGCTGCTGATGGAGCTCGAGGTCACCGAGCCGGCCATGTTCCTGTCGCAGTCCGCCGGCGCGGCCGAGCGGTTCGCGGCCGCGGTCGTCGAGCTGCTGGGCTGACCTCGGCACGGACCGCGACGAACCGTCAGGCGGCCTTGCGTGCCTCACGCCTCCGGGTGGACAGTCGTCGGCAGACGAGGTCGGAGGGAGGCCCCCGTGGCGTCCGGCGCTGACGTTCAGCCGCCCTGGCACGACGTGCCCGACTGCCTGCCCGTCCCGGTCGCCGTGCTCGACGCGCGCGGCGCCGTCGTCGCCGCGAGCACCGGCTTCACCCGGCTGCTGGACGCGACCGACCCGTGCAACCGGCTCGCTCAGCTGGTCTCGTCCGCTCCGTCCGACGTCGCGCGCGAGATCGACCTGACCTCCCGCCGCGGGGTCGACCTGCGTGGCCGGGTGCGGCCGGTCGCCCGGGAAGGGGCGTCCCCCGAGTGGTACGTCCTGCAGGTGCAGGACCCCGACGCCGCCGCGCACGACCCTCCCACCGCCCTGCTCACCAGGGACGCGCTGGTCATCCGGCTGCGCCAGGCGCTCGCCCACCGTACGCGCCACGGGGGAGCGGTGGAGGTCGTCGTGGTCGACGTCGACCACGTCAAGCGGGTCAACGACACCCACGGGCACGTCGTGGGCGACGAGGTGCTGGTCGAGGTGGCGCGGCGGCTGGAGGCCGTGTCCCGCCCCGAGGACACCGTCTGCCGCTGGGGCGGTGAGGAGTTCGTGCTGCTGCTCGAGGACGTCCAGGCGGACGGCAGCGAGGTGGTGCGCCGGCGGGTCGACGAGGCGCTGCGCCGCCTGTACCTGGCGTCGCACGGGCTCGTGCTGAGGCTGTCGGCGAGCTGCGGCTCGGTCCGCGCCACGGGCCACGAGGACCCGGTCGACGTCATGCACCAGGCGGACCTGCTGATGTACGAGCTCAAGCGCGAGCACCACGCGCGGGAGGGCGGCGGCGCCGAGCTGAACGTCCGGCTGGCGCGCGCGCACGCCCGCGCCCAGGCCTTGCACGCGACCCTCGACGACACGATGCGCCGGGTGCGTCCGTCCGCCGCCGCCGACCGGGTCGCGACCCGGCCCCAGACCGGACCGGCTCGAGACCGGACCGGCTCGAGACCGACCCGCCGCTAGGCCGGCGTGAGCTCGCGCTCGACCACGGTGGCGGGGGAGGCGTCCACCGGTCCGCGGTCGCGCAGCGCCAGCACGGCGTGCACGGCGTACGCCTGGACCAGGCACGCCCCGACCAGGTGCATCCCGACCAGCACGACGGGCAGGTCGGTGACGTACTGCACGAAGCCGATCAGCCCCTGCGCCAGCTCGACGACGAGCAGCACGCCCATCGCCCTGGCCGCCCGCGGGGGCGCCCCCGAGGCCTTGAGGGCCACCCAGAAGGCGAGCGTGACGCCGACGAGCAGGAACACCAGGTCGGCGTGCAGCTGGCTCACCGCCTGCGGGTCGAGCCCGGTGCGTCCTGCCTCGGGGTCGCCCGAGTGCGGCCCGCTGCCGGTCACGACGGTGCCGACCGCGAGGGTCGCGAAGACCAGGACGAGCAGGCCGGTGCCGAGGCGACGCAGCGGCGGCCCGACCAGGTGCCGGGGCGGCAGGTCGCCCTCGCGCGCGCGCTGGTGCAGCAGCACGGCCACGCCGATGAGGAGCATCGACAGCAGCAGGTGCAGCCCGACGGTCCAGGGGTTCAGCCCGGTCAGCACGGTGATGCCGCCCAGGCCGGCCTGGGCCGGGATGCCGAGCGCACCCAGCACGGCGAGGCGGCGCATGCCGGGGCGGGCCGGGCGCTGGCGCCAGACGGCGACCAGGGTCGCGACGACGACGGCCAGCAGGACGAAGGTGAGCAGCCGGTTGCCGAACTCGATCAGCCCGTGGACGGCGTACTCCTCGGTCGGCGTGATCGTCGTGTCGGTGCAGCGCGGCCAGGTCGGGCAGCCCAGGCCGGACCCGGTCAGGCGGACGGCCGCGCCGGTGACGACGATGACGCTGTTCGCGACGACGCTGGCCAGCGCGAGGCGCCGGACGACCGTGGAGGACACGCTCGCAGCCTACGGTCGCAGGCGGCCCCCGGCCTGCTCAGGCGGCGACGGCGGGCCGGCGTCCGAAGCGGCTCGTGGCGATGACCGCGGCGACCCCGAAGCCGCCTGCCAGGGCGACGCCGACGCCGAACACCGGACCCCACCGCAGGTCGCCGGCCAGCGGGGCGAGAGCGGCGGTGGCCGCGCCGCTGCCGACGAACAGGGCGGCCGCGAACAGCGACACGATGGTCGCGCGGGCCCGCGGCACGACCTCGGTCGCCCAGGCCTGCATCGTGGAGTGCATGGACGCCCAGCCCGCGCCGACGAGCAGTGCGGCGGCCGCGACCACCCCGGGCACCTGGCTGAGGGCGACGGCCGCGTAGGCGACGACCAGCGCGCTCGAGCCGGCCGCGAGGAACACCGGCGGGGGCAGCCGGCCCGCGAGCCGCTTCACCACCCGCGAGGTGAGCAGCAGGCCGACGCCGTACAGCCCGACCAGCCCGCCGGCCTGGGTCGGCGAGGCACCCCGGCTCTCGACGGCCGGTGCGAGGTAGGTGAGCAGGCCGAGCAGCGCCGCGCCCTCGACCAGCGCGAGCAGCAGGACGCGCCGTCCCCAGACCGACCGCAGCGCCAGGGCGAGCCCGCCCTGGTGGTCGGCGTGCCGGGGCGGCTCCGGCAGCCGCCGCAGCACCAGGCTCAAGGCCCCGGCGAGCAGCGCGGGCAGCAGGAACGCGACGCGCCAGCCGACGGTGGCGGCGAGCACCCCGCCGAGGCCGATGGCGCCGGTGATGCCCAGCGCCGACGCCGCGTTGAGGTCGGTCAGCACGCCCTGGCGGCGCGCGAACGGCACGACGTCGCCGACGTAGACCAGCGCGGACGGCACCGCCGCGGCGATGCAGGCCCCGGTGCAGGCCCGGGCGAGCACGAGCAGCTCGAGGGTGGGGGCGAGGGCCGACAGCGTGCCGAACAGGCAGGCGGCCGAGAGCGTCACCCGCATCG
>JAOPVV010000047.1 GCA_025966005.1 Frankiales bacterium | reverse complement strand
CGCCGTGCGGTCCCGCCCGGCAGCCGGCGCCGCGGCCACGCGCGGTGCGGGCCGCGTCCACCCGATGGTGGTCCTGCGCGCGCATGCCGTCCAGGCCTACCCTCCGGGCGTGGACCCCGCGCTGCTGTGGCTGCTGATCGGCGTCGGTCTCGTGGTCGCCGAGGCCTTCGTGCTGTCGATCGTGCTCGCCATGCTCGGCGTCGGAGCGCTCGCCGCGGCGGGCCTGGCCGCCCTCGGCGCCCCGGTCGCCGCGCAGCTCGCGGCGTTCAGCGTCACGTCCGTGGCGATGCTGGTGCTGGTCCGGCCGCCCCTGCGCAACGCCCTCGACAAGGGCGGCAGCACCGAGCGGACCGACCCGCGGATGCTGACCGGGAGCAGCGCCACCGTCGTCGAGCGGGTCACCGACGACAGCGGCCAGGTGCGCCTGCACGGCGAGCTGTGGCGGGCGCGGCCCTACGCCGGCACCGCCCCGCTCGAGGTCGGCGCGGCGGTCAGCGTCGCTGCTGTCGACGGGGCGACGTTGCTGGTCTACTCCACGGACCTGACCTAGTCCCCTCCTGGAGAGCAGGCCCGCATGGACCCCTCGATCGTTCTCGGCCTCGTCCTGCTCGTCGCCGTCATCGCCCTGCTCGCCAAGACCGTCCGGGTCGTGCCGCAGGCGTCGGTGTTCGTCATCGAGCGGCTCGGCAAGTACAGCCGCACGCTCGAGCCGGGTCTGCACATCCTCGTGCCGGTGCTCGACATCGTCCGGCAGAAGACCGACATCCGCGAGCAGGTCGTGGCGTTCCCGCCGCAGGCCGTCATCACCAAGGACAACCTGGTGGTCGGCATCGACAACGTCATCTACTACTCGATCACCGACCCGGCCGCCGCCCAGTACAAGATCGAGAACGTCGTCGCGGCAATCGAGCAGCTGGTCGTCACGACCCTGCGCAACGTGGTCGGCGGGATGCAGCTCGAGGAGGCGCTGACCGGCCGCGACCACATCAACCAGCGCCTCGCCACCGTCCTCGACGAGGCGACGGGCAAGTGGGGCGTGAAGGTGAACCGGGTCGAGATCCGCGGCATCGAGCCGCCTCCGACCATCCGCGACGCGATGGAGCAGGCGATGCGGGCGGACCGGGGCAAGCGCGCGGCGATCCTCACCGCCGAGGGGCAGCGGCAGTCCGCCGTCCTCACCGCCGAGGGCTCCAAGACCGCGCAGGTGCTCAACGCCGAGGCCGACAAGGCGGCCGTCATCCTGCGCGCCGAGGCCGACCGCGAGGCCGTCCTGCTGCGGGCCGGCGCCGAGGCGGAGGCGATCGCCCTCGTCGTCCGGGCGATCAAGGCCGCCGGGGTCGACGAGACCGTGCTGGCCTACCAGCGCCAGCAGCTGCTGCCGCGCATCGCCGAGGGCGACGCCAACAAGGTCTGGTTCGTGCCCACCGACCTCGCCGGGGCGCTCGGGCAGCTCGGTCTCGGCGGCGAGAAGCGCTGAGTGGGACCTTCGCCCCTACCTCGGTCGTCACACGGGGCATCAGGGTGGCGGCACGGCTGCTCTCACTGACAGCCACCGCCGGGAGGTCCAGCCGATGACGCCGACCGCGTGACCCTCGCTCCGGAGACCCGGTCCGTCACCGTCGCGCCGCACCGGCGGCGGGCGCCGGGCAGCAAGCTCGCCAAGGTCATCACGACCACCGACCACAAGACGATCGGGCTGCTCTACCTCTGCACGTCGTTCTGCTTCTTCCTGTTCGCCGGGCTGCTGGCGATGGTGCTGCGCGCCGAGCTCGCCCAGCCCGGGCTGCAGCTGGTGAGCCCGGAGCAGTACAATCAGGTCTTCACGATGCATGGCACGATCATGATGTTCCTGTTCGCGCCGGCGGCCGCCTTCGGCTTCGCGAACTTCATCCTGCCGCTGCAGATCGGCTCGCCGGACATGAGCTTCCCGCGGCTGAACGCCTTCTCGTACTGGCTGTACCTGTTCGGCGGGCTCGTCGCCGTTGCCGGCTTCCTCACCCCGGAGGGGGCGGCGTCGTTCGGCTGGTTCGCCTACGCGCCCCTCAACGACGTCATCCGCTCGCCGAACGTGGGCGCCGACATGTGGATCATGGGGCTCACCGTGGCGGGCCTCGGCACCATCCTCGGTGCGGTCAACTTCATCACCACGATCATCACGCTGCGGGCGCCCGGGATGACCATGTTCCGGATGCCGATCTTCACCTGGAACATGCTCATCACCTCCATCCTGGTGATCATGACCTTCCCGGTGCTGGCCGCGGCGCTGCTTGCCCTGGAGATCGACCGCTCTCTCGGGGCGCACATCTACGACGCGGAGGCCGGCGGGGCCGTCCTGTGGCAGCACCTGTTCTGGTTCTTCGGCCATCCCGAGGTCTACGTCATCGCGCTGCCGTTCTTCGGCGTCGTGTCGGAGATCATCCCGGTGTTCAGCCGCAAGCCGATGTTCGGCTACAAGGGCCTGGTGTTCGCCACGATCGGGATCGGCGCGCTGTCGATGACCGTGTGGGCGCACCACATGTTCGCGACCGGCGCGGTGCTGCTGCCGTTCTTCGCCTTCCTCAGCTTCCTCATCGCGGTGCCCACCGGCGTGAAGTTCTTCAACTGGATCGGCACCATGTGGCGCGGCCAGCTGACGTTCGAGACGCCGATGCTGTTCGCGATCGGCTTCCTCATCACGTTCCTGCTCGGCGGGCTGACCGGCGTGCTGCTGGCCGCGCCGCCGATTGACTTCCACGTCCACGACACCTACTTCGTCGTGGCCCACTTCCACTACGTCGTGTTCGGGACCGCGGTCTTCGCCTTCTTCGCCGGGACCTACTACTGGTTCCCGAAGTTCACGGGCCGCATGATGAACGACCGGCTCGGCAAGGTGCACTTCTGGACGCTGTTCGTCGGCTTCCACGGCACCTTCGCGGTGCAGCAC
>JAOPVV010000038.1 GCA_025966005.1 Frankiales bacterium | reverse complement strand
GTGGCTGTGGCACGACGGCGGCACGTCGGGCTTCGCGGCCTTCACCGCGTACGACACCGGCAGCGGGCGGGCGGTGGCGGTGCTGGCCAACAGCTCACGCAGCGTCGACCCGCTGGGCGTCGAGCTGCTCACGACCTGAGGCGGGCCTTCAGGGGTGGCGATGCACGGCGACGCACCACGTGGCGTCGTCGGTCCAGGCCGCGCCGTCCCAGGTGCTGTGCCGGGCGACCGGCTCGAGGCCCGCGAACGCGCACCACCGGTCGTACTCCTCGGGTGCGAGCCGGTCGGTGCGCCAGCCGCTGACGAGCAGCCCGCCGGGCAGCAGCCAGGACGTCATCCGCTGCACCACCTGCCGCTCGGTGCCCTCCTCCAGGAAGACGACGACGTTGCCCGCCGCGACGACCAGGTCGGCGGCCAGCGTCAGGGTGGTGGTCGCGAGGTCGTCGAGCTCCCAGCGCACGCCCCCGGTGGCACGGGCGACCTCGAGCATCGAGGCGTCGTCGTCGATCCCCACCACGCCGTAGCCGCGCCGGGCGAGCTCGACGGCCACCCGGCCGGTGCCGCAGCCGGCGTCGACGACGCCCGCGCCGGGGGCCACGAGGGCCGCGACGTACGCCGCCTCGCCGTGCACGTCGACCCCCGAGGCGGCCAGCTCGCGGAACGCCTCGTCGTACGAGGCACCGCGCGTGCCCCCCGTCTCCTGCAACCAGCGGCTCATGCCCGAAGGGTAGGAGAGTTCACCGCTGCGAAACACACGCTGCCTCACGGGCGAAACACATCGCCCGCAACCTCTGCTCAGTCCCCGAACTGAGGAGAGAGATGGAAACGGTCGACGGCGCGAACGCAGGCTTCGTCATGGTGTGCGCCTTCCTGGTGCTGCTCATGACGCCCGGCCTGGCCTTCTTCTACGGAGGCATGGGTCGCAGCAAGAACGTCCTCAACATGATCATGATGAGCTTCAGCGCCATCGCGGTCGTCAGCGTGATCTGGGTCCTGTACGGGTACGCGCTCACCTTCGGTGAGGACAGGTCCGGCCTCATCGGCTACAGCAGCGGCCTGCTCGGGCTGACCGACCTCATCGACAACGCCACCTTCGGCGCCGTCGACGCCGAGTCGGTCATCAACACCTACGGGCTGCCGGACATGGCCTTCGCGGGCTTCCAGATGATGTTCGCCATCATCACCGTCGCCCTCATCAGCGGCGCCGTCGCCGACCGCATGCGCTTCGGCTCGTGGCTCGCGTTCACGGCCATCTGGGTCACCGTCGTCTACTTCCCGGTCGCCCACTGGGTCTTCGCCTTCGGCGTCGCGGAGGAGGGCGGCGAGGCCGCAGGGTTCGCCAACGGCTTCTTCGCCGCCGAGACCGGCGG
Organism: Frankiales bacterium; assembly: GCA_025966005.1. GTDB lineage: Bacteria > Actinomycetota > Actinomycetes > Mycobacteriales > SCTD01 > SCTD01. Next base: position 3,662 of record JAOPVV010000038.1, on the reverse strand, counting down.
CTGGATCGTCAACCGGCTCGGCGCCTTCGACCTCGCCGGCGGCACCGCGGTCCACATCAACGCCGGCGCGGCCGCCCTGGCGCTCATCCTCGTGCTCGGCAAGCGCAAGGGCTTCCGCAAGGAGCCGATGCGCCCCCACAACCTGCCGTTCGTGATGCTCGGCACCGGCCTGCTGTGGTTCGGCTGGTTCGGCTTCAACGTCGGCTCGACTCTGGGCTCGACCGCCTACTCCGGCCTGGTGCTCGTCAACACCCAGGTCGCCGCGTCGGCCGCCGTCCTGGCCTGGCTCGTGGTGGAGAAGCTCCGCGACGGCCACATGACCACCCTCGGCGCGGCGTCCGGTGCGGTCGCCGGCCTGGTCGCCATCACCCCCTCCTGCGGCTTCGTCAACGGCTACGGCGCCATCGCGGTCGGTGTCGTCGCGGGTGCGGTCTGCGCCTTCGCCGTCACGCTGAAGAACCGCCTCGGCTACGACGACGCGCTCGACGTCGTCGGCGTCCACCTCGTCGGCGGCCTCGTCGGCACGCTGATGATCGGCATCGTCGGTGACCAGACCCACACGCTCACCGAGAGCCTGCTCGACGGCGGCAGCGCCGGTCTGCTCGGCACCCAGGCGGTCGCGGCCGCGGCCGTGCTCGCCTACTCCTTCGTCGTCACCCTCGTCATCGCGCTCCTGCTCAAGGTCACGATCGGTCTGCGCGTCAAGGAGGAGGAGGAGGTCGTCGGCATCGACCAGACCACCCACGCCGAGACGGCGTACGACCTCACCAGCGGCCTCGGCGGCGGCGGCAGCACCACGTCCCCCGGGGCGGTGCGGCAGGCTCCCTCGTCCACGGCGGTGTCCTCGTGAGGCTGGTGACGGGGATCCTCAAGCCGTTCAAGCTCGACGACGTCAAGACGGCCCTGGAGAGCTTCGGCGTGCAGGGCATGACGGTCAGCGAGGTGCAGGGCTTCGGCCGCCAGCGCGGCCACACCGAGGTCTACCGGGGCGCCGAGTACACCGTCGCGTTCGTGCCGAAGGTGCGGGTCGAGGTGCTGGTCGACGACGCCGACGCGATGGACGTCCTCGAGGTCATCGCGAAGGCGGCCCAGACCGGCTCCATCGGCGACGGCAAGGTCTGGTCGACCCCGGTCGACGAGGTCGTCCGGGTCCGCACCGGCGAGCGCGGCGCGGAGGCGCTGTGATGACCGCCCCGGAGGTGGTCTCGTGAGACTGGTGACCGCCGTGGTCAAGCCGTTCAAGCTCGACGACGTCAAGGCCGCTCTCGAGGCGGTCGGCGTCCAGGGCATGACGGTCAGCGAGGTGCAGGGGTTCGGCCGCCAGCGCGGGCACACCGAGGTCTACCGGGGCGCCGAGTACACCGTCTCGTTCGTGCCGAAGACACGGGTGGAGGTCCTGGTCGACGACGCGGACGCCGCCCGGGTGGTCGACGCGATCGTCACCGCGGCCGGCACCGGCGCGATCGGTGACGGCAAGGTCTGGTCGACCCCGGTCGACGAGGTCGTCCGGGTCCGCACCGGCGAGCGGGGCGCCGAGGCGCTCTGACCACCTGAGAGCACGTGGAACGGCCGGGTCGGGGTCTCCCCGTCCCGGCCGTTCCACGTGGGGAAAACACGACGGACACTCCCGGGGAACACCGGTGCAACACCCTCCGGCCGTGCCTCTGGACTCCGGCGACACCGCCTTCGTGCTGCTCTGCACCGCCCTCGTCCTGCTCATGACCCCGGGACTCGCGCTGTTGTACGCCGGCATGGTCCGTGCCAAGAGCAGCCCGGCGATGCTCAAGCAGGTCTTCACCTGCATCGGCGTCGTCAGCGTCGGCTGGGTCCTGCTCGGCTACTCGCTGGGCTTCGGCGAGGACGTCGGCGGAGGCCTGCTGGGCGACCTGCACTTCGCCGGTGGCCTCAAGCTCGACGACCCGGTCCCCGGGCTGGACCTGACGATCCCGCCGGTGCTGTACTCCAGCTTCCAGATGATGTTCGCGGTGCTCACCGTGGCCCTGATCGCCGGGGCCGTCGCCGACCGCGCGCGCTTCGGCGCCTTCGTGGCGTTCGCCGCGCTGTGGGCCGTGCTGGTCTACGCGCCGCTGGCGCACTGGGTGTTCTCGCCGTCCGGCTGGATGGCGCAGCGCGGCGCAGGCGCTGCTCAACACCCACCTCGCCGGCGTGGGCGGGCTGATCGCCTGGATCGGCGTCGAGCGGCTGCGCACCGGCGCGGCCACCTCCCTCGGCGCGGTGTCCGGCGCCGTGGCCGGCCTGGTCGCCATCACCCCGGCGTGCGGCTTCCTCGAGGCCGGCCCGTCGCTGCTGCTCGGCCTCGTCGCGGGTGGTTGCGCCGTGTTCGCCGTCCAGGTCAAGCACCGGCTCGGCTACGACGACGCGCTCGACGTCGTCGGCGCCCACTACGTCGGCGCCCACTACGTCGGCGCCCACTAGGTCGGCGGGGTCGTCGGGGTGCTGTTCCTCGGGCTGCTGGCGTCGACGGCCGTCAACCCCGTCGTGCAGGACGAGGGGCTGCTGCTCGGGGGCGGGGCCACCCAGCTCGGCCGGCAGGCGCTGGCCCTGGTCGCGGCGACCGCCTTCTCCTTCACCGTCTCCTGGCTGCTCGCCAAGGGCGTGGACCGGGTGCTGCCGTGGCGCGTCACCGAGGACGAGGAGCAGAGCGGGCTCGACCGGGCGATGCACGCCGAGACCGCCTACGACTTCGGCTCGGTCCGCACTCTCGGTCGCCGGTGATCGCGGTGTCACGGCGCTGTGGTGGGGTGTCCGCATGAGACTCGTGACCGCGGTGATCAAGCCGTTCAAGCTGGACGACGTCAAGACCGCCCTCGAGGGCATCGGCGTGCAGGGCATGACGGTCAGCGAGGTGCAGGGCTTCGGGCGCCAGCGCGGGCACACCGAGGTCTACCGGGGCGCCGAGTACACCGTCGCGTTCGTGCCGAAGGTGCGCGTCGAGGTGCTGGTCGACGACGCCGACGCGGCCCGGGTGGTCGACGCGGTCGTGGCGGCCGCGAGCACGTCCTCCATCGGCGACGGCAAGGTCTGGACCACACCGGTCGACGAGGTCGTGCGGGTGCGGACGGGCGAGCGCGGCGCCGAGGCCCTGTAGCCCGTGGACCGCTCGTGAAGGACGCCCGGACCGCGCTGCTGGCCTCCGACCTCACGGGCGCCGCACTGCGCACCGCCCTGGTCGAGCTGTACGACGGCTGGCTGGCCGGGCTGTTCGGCGAGCAGCGGCCCGGGGTCGCGCTGGTCGCGGTCGGCGGCCTGGGGCGGCGCGAGGTCGCTCCCGGCTCGGACCTCGACCTGGTGCTGGTCCACGACGGCAGCCACGACGTCCAGGCCCTCGCGGACGCCCTCTGGTACCCCGTCTGGGACACCGGGGTCGGCCTGGACCACGCCGTCCGCACCGTCGAGGAGGCGCTCGCCGTCGCCGCCGACGACCTCAAGGCCGCGCTCGGGCTGCTCGACGCCCGGCACCTCGCCGGGGACGCGGCGCTGTCGACCGACCTGCTCTCGCGCACCCGGGCTGCCTGGCGGGCCGGCGCGGCGCGGCGGCTGCCCAAGCTGCGGGAGGCCGTCCTGGGGCGCGCCCACCTCGAGGGCGAAGTGGCGTTCCTGCTCGAGCCCGACCTCAAGAGCGCCCGCGGGGGTCTGCGCGA
>JAOPVV010000005.1 GCA_025966005.1 Frankiales bacterium | reverse complement strand
CACCGTGATCCGCGCGCTCGCGGAGCGGTGGGGCGCCTGACCGGGTAGCGGGCTACGCGCCGCCGAAGACCGGTCGACGTCGCTCGGTGAACGCGCGCATGCCCTCGGCCACGTCGGCCGTGCGCAGCAGCACGGTCTGGCCGCGCCGCTCCCGCTCCAGTGCGCCCTCGAGCGGCCCCAGGGTCGCGGCGTTGAACGCCTTCTTGGTCGCGGCGAAGGCCAGGGGCGGCCCCGCGGCGAGCCGGCGCACCACCGTCTCGAGGAGGGCGGGGAGCTCCGCGTCGGAGGCGACGTGCGTGACCAGCCCGGCGTCGTACGCCTCCCGCGCGGTGAGCGGGTCGGCGAGCAGCGCCATCCGCATCGCGCGGGCCCGCCCGATCGAGGCCGCCACGGTGGCGGTCGCGCCGCCGTCGGGCATCAGGCCGATCCGGGTGAACGCGAGCAGCAGGTAGCTGTCCTCGTCGCAGAGCACGAGGTCGCAGGCGAGCGCCACCGACACCCCGACGCCCGCGACGGCGCCACGGGCCCGTGCGACGACCGGGCGCGGCGCCCGGGTGATCGCCATGACGAGCCGCTCGGCGGCGTCGAGCGTCGCGGCCGGACCGGCGGACCGGTCGGCCCCCCCGCCGACGTCGGCGCCGGAGCAGAAGGCGCGTCCCTCGCCGGCGAGCACCACGACGCGCACCTGGGGGTCCTCCGACGCCCGCTCGACGGCGTCGGCCAGCGCGTCGAGGTCGTCGGCCCCGACGGCGTTGAGCCGCTCCGGCCGGTCGAGCGTCAGCGTCAGGACGCCGTCCTCGGTCGACGAGCGCATGAGCGATCTCCCCTCGGTCGAGGCGCCCGTCGCGCCCGAGTGCCACCCTCTCGCACGGCGAGAGCGGTGACGGCACCCGCCCGTTCCTGCGACGCTGTGCCGATGACGGTGGAGCTCGAGGAGCTGGTCGTGCCGGACGCCGCGGCGCTGCGCGACTGGCTGCGGGAGCACGCGTCCACCTCGCCCGGGGCGTGGCTGGCCCTGACCCGCAAGGGCGGGACCACCACGACGCTGACGTGGCAGGAGGCCGTCGACGAGGCGCTCAGCGTCGGCTGGATCGACGCGCAGGCCCGCAGGCGCGACGAGCACACCTCCTCGATCCGGTACGTCCCCCGCGGGCCGCGCAGCTCGTGGTCGCGCCGCAACGTGGCGAACGTCGAGCGGCTGGAGGCCGATGGACGGATGCAGTCGTCAGCCTCGTCGAGCAGGGACGGCTCGGCCTGACGACGACGGCGCGCTCGGTGCTCGGTGCCGACCTCCCCCTCGTCGACGACGCGGTCACCGTCGAGCACCTCCTGACGCACACCTCGGGGATCGGCGACTACTTCGACGAGGACGCCGTCGATTCCATGACCGACTACGTCATGCCTGTCCCGGTCCACCGGTTGGTGCGCGATAGTGATGGGCCGGCCCCGCGAGGTCGTCGTGCGCCGAGCGCCGGGCACGTCCAGGTCGTCGAGGTGCACGGGCCGGCGCGGGAGACGTCCCGGGCGGCCTGGCCGGTCTGACGGTGGCCGGGCAACGTGTAGGTCGCCCGGTAACGGTCACCGGCGCCGGGTGGGGCCTGACGAGCTACACCGCCGAAGTGCCGCTCTCGGCCACCAAGTTCGAGCCGACCGGGTCGCGGTGCTCGCGCTCGCGGTGCAGCGCCGCGCCGCCGGTGCCGACGCCCGTCGGGTCGTCGCGGACGTCAAGCGGATCCAGGCCGAAGCGCAGCGACTCGTCGAAGCACGCTGGACAGCGTCAGACCTGCGTGCACCGCCCCGGGATGCCGGTAGCCGGCCGCCGTCGAGCGTCACCTCGCGCCGCGCGGCGGCATCCCGGGTGGACAGGCTGAGCTAGCAGGTTGGGCAAGCGAGTCAGGGGCGGATGGGGAGCGGCTCAGCGCCTGAGTCTTGGCCGTCGGCCCCCAGAACGATCGGCGCCAGCGCACTGACGAGCAGCTTGTCGTTCAAGCTCTTCGAGGCGAGGAGCCGACGCATCAGGAGCTGCCACTGTGCGTCGGCGAAGTCCTTGTCCGGACTGTCGAGCAGAGCCTCGAACAGGGCGGTCGAGATGGCACGGGCTGCACTGCACAGGTGCAGCAGCTCGGCGTGCTCGGCCGCGGTCAGCGGCATCGTGCGATCACCCCCCTGGGGATCGGCGTCGCGCAGAGTCGGTTGCCCCGAGACGCCCCTGCGGTCCGTTTCGGCGGTCGTCTCGATCGTAGCCTCAGGGTTACGGTAAGCGACCAAATGCCAATTGTTATACGTCCGCTTAGCCTCGCCACTGTGGATCCGGTCACGTAGCGTGACTCCGTCCCCGAGAACGAGGGCGGCCCCCGGCCGGTGTTGACGCACCGGACGAAGGCCTTGATCGCCCAGCACCCACGACGTCGAGGTGTTCGCCGGCCTCGACCCGCTCGAGTTCGCCATCAGGGCTTCCTCGCCGCCTACAAGAGCCGCACGCTCGAGACGTACACCCTCGACCTCAAGACCTACCTCGGCTGGTGCGCCGGCCACGACCTGCCGCCGCTGCAGGCCTGCGCCCGCACCTCGAGCTCTACCTGCGGTGGATGGAGTCGGTCCCCTACGCCAGCGCCACCATCAGCCGCCGGTTCAACACCGTCGCGCTCTGGTACGGCTACTGCCCCGACGAAGACGTACTCACGAAGAACCCGGCCGCCAAGGTCAAGCGGCCCCGCATCAACCGGGACGGCCAGCGTCGCACCCACCTGACGCCCCTCGAGCACGGGCTGTTCCTCGCCGCCGCGGCCAAGATGGGCCCGCAGGCCAACGCCCTGGCCACCCTGCTCGCGATGCGCGGCCTCCGGATCGCGGAGGCACTGCAGCCTCGACGTCACCGACGTGCTCATCATCGGCAGCTACGACCACGTCCGCTTCGTCGGCAAGGGCGGCGACACCACCACCGTCCCGCTGCCGATCCCCTGCGCCCGCGCCGTCCGGACCGCCATCGGCGACCGCGACCTCGGCCCGCTGCTGCTCAACACCCGCGGCGTCCGACTCGACCGGACCTGCGCGACGCGGCTCATCCCCAAGATCGCCGCCGCCGCCCAGGTCAACACCGAGATCAGCCCGCACAGCCTCCGCCGTTCCTTCGTCACCACGCAGCTCGCGATGGGCGTCCCGCTCCGGGACGTGCAGCTGTCCGTCCGGCACAAGAGCCCGAACACCACGGTCATCTACGACCGCCGCGGGACCAACCCCGACAGCGACACCGCACACGCCTGGCCGGTCACCTGTCCGGGCTTGGCGGGTGAGATCGCTAGGCGACTACGACTCGTCTTCGTCGTCGATCGGCAGACGACCACGGTCGCGAGCCCACTCCTCGACAACCCTGCGCTCCCAGATCTGGCCGATGGCCAGATCGGCGAGCGGCGGCGGGAAGTCGCCCTTCGCGAGCAGCTGGTGGACGCGTTGCTGGCTGACGCCGAGCATCTCCGCGATCTCGATCCGACTGACCAGGGGCCCCACAGCGCGGGAGGGTAAGCGGGCTGTCACTTGATGCCGCTCAAGGGGTCGTGGTTGACTCAAGGCACGCCGGATCCGGACAGTCGGTGCGGAAGCAAGTCAGAAGCGACATGGCTCTGCGCTCTGCTGTCCCCGCGTGCACGACCGGAGCCGGCAGCATCCGCGGACCGACCCGGCCAGCAGAGGGCGGATCGATGAGGCAGCCAGGGCCGGCAAGACGGACACGCCTGCGCGGAGCTGGCCGGGACCTCGAGCAGTGCCCGGACTGGTGCAGCGACCACCTCGACCTGGATCTCGAGGCAGAACGCCTCGTGCAGCACCGAGACGGTCCCTGGACATCGACCGCCACCCACGAGGACGCGGCCGGCTCCGAGCTGCTCTGGCTGCGCACCGCGCAGTACGAGCACGACGAGCAGGCTCACGACCATCGCGTCGTGCTGGTCGTGCCGCTGGACAGCCGCGGGGAGACCTGGCTGGACGCTCAGGAGGCGCGGACGCTCGCAGAGCACCTGCTGGCCGCCGCCCGGACCCTGGAGGCGCCCCCGGCAGCGCCCGGGGCCAGCCTGGCGGGACCGTCCGCAGGGGCGCTCTGACCCACATCTGACCCACGGCCGCCGCGCGCTAGCCGCAGATGCGACAGGGCCCCTCACCCGTTCTCCCAGGTGAGGGGCCCTGTCCACGGGTGGAGCTGAGGGGACTCGAACCCCTGACCCCCACACTGCCAGGGCGGCACAGCCGTCACCGCTGACCAGCAGCGACGCGGCGGCACGCTCACAGGGCCGGTCGATCTGGTCCGACTGGTCTACGTGAGGCGGACTGCTGCCTCACGTTCTGCCTCACGCCGAGCGGCCGTCCGGCCGGTCAGCGACGCCAGCAGCGTC
>JAOPVV010000050.1 GCA_025966005.1 Frankiales bacterium | reverse complement strand
CTTGTACGCGCGACCGGTGTAGTAGAGGACGCGCTCGGTCGTCGTCGTCTTGCCCGCGTCGATGTGCGCCATGATCCCGATGTTGCGGGTCTTGGCGAGGATCGCGTTGCTGGCCACTGCTGACTCTCTTCTTGCTCGAGGGGCGACCCCGGGGGTGCCGGGGTGGTGCTGGTGCCGGCCCGGGGGGTGACCCGGGCCGGCAGGAGGTGCTACCAGCGGTAGTGCGCGAAGGCCTTGTTCGACTCGGCCATCTTGTGCGTGTCCTCGCGGCGCTTGACGCTGGCGCCGAGGCCGTTGCTGGCGTCGAGGAGCTCGTTCATGAGGCGCTCGGTCATCGTCTTCTCGCGACGGGCGCGGGAGTACTGGATGAGCCAGCGCAGCGCGAGCGTGTTGCTGCGCCCCGCCCGGACCTCGATCGGCACCTGGTAGGTGGCGCCACCGACGCGGCGGCTGCGGACCTCGAGGGTCGGCTTCACGTTGTCGAGCGCGCGCTTGAGCGTGATCACCGGGTCGGTGTCGGTCTTCGCACGGCAGCCCTCGAGGGCGCCGTAGACGATCCGCTCGGCGACCGAGCGCTTGCCGCCGACCAGCACCTTGTTGATCAGGCTGGTGACGAGGGGGGAGCCGTACACCGGGTCGGTGACGACGGGGTGCTTCGGGGCAGGACCCTTGCGAGGCACTAGCTCTTCTCCTTCTTGGCGCCGTACTTGCTGCGGGCCTGCTTGCGGTTGCGGACGCCCTGGGTGTCCAGCGAGCCACGAATGATCTTGTAGCGCACGCCCGGGAGGTCCTTCACGCGGCCACCGCGGACGAGCACGATGGAGTGCTCCTGCAGGTTGTGGCCGACACCCGGGATGTAGGCCGTGACCTCGACGCCGCTGGTGAGGCGCACGCGAGCCACCTTGCGCAGAGCGGAGTTCGGCTTCTTCGGGGTGGTCGTGTAGACGCGGGTGCACACGCCACGGCGCTGCGGGCTCGCCTTGAGGGCAGGCGTCTTGGTCTTCTCGACCTTGTCCTGCCGGCCCTTGCGGACCAGCTGCTGGATCGTGGGCAAAGCGTCTCCTGCTCGAACTCCGTGGTGATGGACCCTGGCTGTCCACTTGTCTTTGATGCGCCCCACGCGGTCGGGTGTGTCGCCCGATCGTCCCTGCCCGCGCGAAGGACGCGCGGAGACGGGGTGCAGAGGTTCGTGCTGCGGTTCCTGGTGCGGCCTACCGCGTCCCCTCGTCGTACGGGGTGGTGCTGTCGCGGGGCACGGACGACCCAGGTCGCCCCAGGCACAAGAGGGAACAGTACCTGCCGTCCGGACGAGGGTCAAAGCCGAGGCACTGGGCGCGCCCGGCGTCACGTCGACACGCCGGGCCCGTGCCGAGCGGCGTGCCGAGCGGCACGGCGAGCGACGTGGCGAGCGACACCCTTGTCCTCGACGTTACTCGCGGTAACACTGCCCCGGACCGGACCGGCCGGAGAACGACCCAGGAGGACGCATGAGCACGACGACCGGTCCCCAGCACGACGGCCGGCTGCGGCGGGCCGTGGACCTGCGCGTCCTGCGCCCGGTCGAGCCCGCCGCCGCGGGCGGCCACTTCGCCTGGGCCGTCTCGGCCGCCCACCTCTGGATCCTGGGCGGGCTGTTCCTCGACGGCTGGTTCCACATCAACCGGGGCGACAGCGAGTCCTTCTTCACCCCGTGGCACGCCGTCCTCTACAGCGGGGTCGCGGCGACGGTGGCCGTCCACCTGTGGGAGGCGAACCGCTCGGGCGGCACCCGCCCGGGCTACGCCGCCAGCCTGGCCGGCGGGGTCGTCGTGCTGCTGGCCGGCGTCGTCGACGGCGCGTGGCACACCGCCCTCGGCGTCGAGGCCGACCTCGAGGCGCTGCTGAGCCCGCCGCACCTGCTGCTCATCACCGCCGGGACGCTCGTGTTCGCCGGTCCGCTGCGGGCAGCGCTGCGGGCCGGCGACGTGGGCGCCGGCGGGCTCCCGACGGCGGTCTCGGCGGCGTTCGTCGTGACCGGCCTCGGCTTCTTCACCCAGTACGCGAACCCGTTCACGCACCTCTACCCGGTGGCGGGCTACGCCTTCGACGGCACGACCGCCCCGTCCGAGCTGCGCGAGGTGGCCGGCGTGAGCGGCGTCGTCGTCTGGGCCGTCATGATCGGCGCGGCCGTCGCGCTGCTGCGGGCGCGCACCGTCCTGGTCACCGGCAGCCTGGCGGTGTCCGTCGCCGTGCCGACGCTGTTCATGACGACGCAGCGGGGCACGTACGCGTTCGTGCCCGCCATCCTGCTCGCCGCTGTGTTCAGCGAGCTCGTCGGCCGCCGCACCTCCCCCGCGCTGGCCGCGCTCACCGCGACGGCAGCGCTGGCGACCGGCTGGGTCCTGACGCTCGCCGCCACCGAGGACGTCGCCTGGAGCGCCGAGCTGCTCGGCGGGAGCATCGGCTCGGCGGCCGCCGCCGGCTACCTGGTCGGCTGGCTCGTGCAGAGCGGCGGCCGGTCCCCCGGCCCCGCATGACGGCTCCCCGCGCGCCGGCGCCGACCCGCAGCGCGCTGCAGGCGGCGTACGGCGCGACCGTCCCCGACCTGGTGCGTCCCGGGCTCGCGGTCCTGCTGTGCGGCATCAACCCCTCGCTGTGGTCCGGGGTCGTCGGCCAGCACTTCGCCAACCCCTCCAACCGGCTCTGGCCGGTGCTGCACGCCAGCGGGTGGACCCCTCGCCGGCTGAACCCCTGCGAGACCGGTGCCCTGCTCGAGGCGGGGCTCGGCGTCACCAACCTCGTGCCGCGCGCGACCGCACGGGCCGACGAGCTCGGCGACGACGAGCTGCGCGCGGGCCTGCCGCGCCGCGAGCGCCTCGCGGCGACGACGGCTCCCCGGTGGGTCGCCTTCCTCGGGCTGAGCGCCTACCGCACGGCGACCGGGGAGCGGAAGGCCGCCGTCGGTCCCCAGGAGCGACGGGTCGGCGGGGCGCCGGTCTGGCTGCTGCCGAACCCGTCCGGGCTCAACGCCTCCTGGCAGCTGCCGCGCCTCACCGAGGCGTACGCCGCGCTGCGCGAGGCCGCCGGCCCGACGACCTGAGGGTCAGCCGACGGCGGCGAACAGCACGACGGCCAGGACGAGCAGCACGACGGTCGCCATGGCCAGCCCCAGGTTGATCCACGAGATCACCCGGGCCGCGGTGACCAGCCCGGCGCCGGTGAGCCGGCCGCCCGAGGCGTCGATGTCGCGGCGCGCACCTGAGGCCACCACCAGGGCGGCGACAGCCGCCACCACCGGCAGCACCACGAACGAGCCGATCGCCAGCACGAGGGCGACGACCGCCTTCGTCTCGGTCTGCGGCGGCGCGCCGTACGGCTGCACCGGCGGGCCCCACCCCTGGGGCGAGGGGCCGTACCCCTGCTGCTGCCACGCCAGCTGAGCCGGCGGCGGACCCCAGCCCTGCGCCGGAGGCGGGTCGCCGTACGGGTCCGAGGGCGTGGTCACCCGTCCACCGTACGACGGCGCAGCCCCCCGGGGAACGCCGACGGCCGCCCCCCGCAGTGCGGGGAGCGGCCGTCGGGCCGATCAGGGCGAGCTAGCTTCGGTAGGCGTTGTTGCCGCCGTAGTCGAAGTCGTCGAGCGGCACGGCCTGGCCGCCACCCGAGCCGAACGCGAAGTCCGGGTCGTCGTAGCCGGCCATCGAGTAAACCTGCGCGCGGGCCTCCTCGGTGGGCTCGACCCGGATGTTGCGGTAGCGGCTGATGCCGGTACCCGCCGGGATGAGCTTGCCGATGATGACGTTCTCCTTCAGGCCCAGCAGCGAGTCGCTCTTCGCCTGGATCGCCGCGTCGGTGAGGACGCGGGTCGTCTCCTGGAAGGACGCGGCCGACAGCCACGACTCGGTCGCCAGCGATGCCTTCGTGATGCCCATGAGGACCGGGCGGCCGGCAGCCGGCTCCCCGCCCTCGGCGACGACCCGGCGGTTCTCGGTCTCGAAGATGGCCCGCTCGATGAGGGCACCCGGCAGGAACTCCGTGGCGCCGGACTCGAGCACGTTCACCCGCTTCAGCATCTGGCGGATGATCACCTCGATGTGCTTGTCGTGGATCGACACGCCCTGGGACCGGTAGACCTCCTGGA
>JAOPVV010000337.1 GCA_025966005.1 Frankiales bacterium | reverse complement strand
CGGGCGCCTGGCCCCGGACGCCGACCCGGTCGAGGTCCTGGTGTGCCGCTACGAGGACGTCTCGGGCTCGCGGGCCGGCCCGGCGTCCCTGGTCGGCGAGCGGGTGGTCACCGCCGGGCTCGACCGGGTGCGCCACGACCTGCTGCTGCCGGAGCTGCTCCCCGGTGGCACTCGGGCGTGCACGGCGATGGGCGGGCCCGTGGTGCCGCACCTGGCGCGGTTGAGCTACGCCGACGGCGACCTGTGGCTGGCGGCCACCCGCGACCCGAACTCCTGCCAGGACAGCGGCAACGGCGCGTTCACGACCAGCGCCTACCTGGGCGAGGTCCTGCAGCAGTCGTTCGACGCGGCCACCTGGTCCTCGCCGCCCGCACCGGCGGCCGGGAGCTGCGCGTCGTCCGGGTCGGGCCGCGCCGGCCAGGAGCGCACGCTGGTCCCGCCCGGCTGGTCGGCCCTGGCCGTCTGCCGCCCGTCGGTGGACGACCAGCCGCCGCCGGCGCGGGAGGTCGAACGGGCGACGGCCGAGCGGGTCGTCGCGCTGCTGGCTCGGGTGCCGACCGTCCCCGGCAGCGGCGGCTGCTCCGGCCCGAGCCGTAGGACGTACGACCTGCTCGTCAGCTACCCCGACGGCCCGCCGGTGCAGGTGCGGTACGCGCCCGGCTGCGAGCCGCCGATGCGCAACGGCTCCTTGGACGCGACCCCGTCGGCCGCCCAGGGCGCCGAGCTGGAGGACCTGCTCCGCTCCCGCTGAGACGAGGGCAGACTGGGGCCATGACGACGATCGACGCACCCGGGGCAGCCACGCACGAGGTCACCAACCAGGCGCCGCCCCTGGTCGGCCACGACGTCGCCGCCGACCCCGTGCTGCTCGCCGGGCTGGCGCGCGAGGGCGCCGGTTGGCACGCCGACGACCTGCACCGCCTCGGCCGGCTCGCCGGCTCCGAGCAGGCCCAGCTGTGGGGCGACCAGGCCAACCGCCACGAGCCCGAGCTGCGCACGCACGACCGGTACGGCCACCGCGTCGACGAGATCGAGTTCCACCCCGCCTGGCACTCGCTCATGGACGTCGCCGTCAGCGAGGGCCTCGCCGGCGCCCCCTGGGCCGACCCGTGCCCGGGCGCCCACGTCGCCCGGGCGAGCAGTTTCTACGTCTGGGGTCAGGTCGAGGCCGGGCACGGCTGCCCGGTCTCGATGACCTACGCGGTCGTCCCGGCGCTGCGCACCACACCGGAGCTCGCCGCCGTGTACGAGCCGCTGTTGACCAGCCGCACGTACGACCCGGGGCTGCGCGTCCCCACGACCAAGTCGGGGCTGCTCGCAGGCATGGGCATGACCGAGAAGCAGGGCGGCTCGGACGTCCGCGCCAACACGACCAGCGCGACCCCGGCCGGCGACGGCACGTGGCACCTGCGCGGCCACAAGTGGTTCACCAGCGCGCCGATGTGCGACCTGTTCCTCGTGCTCGCTCAGGCCCCCGAGGGACTGTCGTGCTTCCTCGTCCCCCGGGTGCTGCCCGACGGCACGCGCAACACCTTCCGCATCCAGCGGCTCAAGGACAAGCTTGGCAACCGCTCCAACGCCTCCTCCGAGCCCGAGCTCGACGGCACCGTCGCCTGGCTGGTCGGCGAGCAGGGCCGCGGCGTCCGCACAATCATCGAGATGGTCGCGATGACCCGGCTCGACTGCGTCATCGGCAGCGCCTCGAACATGCGAGCCGCCGTCGTGCAGGCCGCCCACCACGCCCGGCACCGCACGGCGTTCGGCGGCCTGCTGGTCGACAAGCCGCTGATGCGCAACGTCCTGGCCGACCTGCAGCTCGAGAGCGAGGCGGCCACCACCCTGATGCTGCGGCTGGCGGGCGCGGTCGACCGGGCCCAGGGGAGTGGTGGACAGCGGGGGGACGCCGAAGAGCAGGCGTTCAAGCGGATCGCCACCGCCGTCGGCAAGTACTGGGTCTGCAAGCGCACGCCCGCGGTCGCCGCGGAGGCGCTCGAGTGCCTCGGCGGCAACGGCTACGTCGAGGAGTCGGGGATGCCGCGGCTCTACCGCGAGGCTCCGCTCAACTCGGTCTGGGAGGGCTCGGGCAACGTCAACGCGCTCGACGTCCTGCGGGCCGTGACCCGCGAACCCGCCAGCGTGGAGGCCTTCTTCGCCGAGCTCGACCGCGCGCGCGGCGCCGATCCGCGGCTCGACGACGCCGTCGTCGGCCTCAAGGCCGGGCTCGCCGACCTCGACGAGATCGAGTCCCGCGCCCGCCGGCTGGTCGAGCGGATGGCGCTGGTGCTGCAGGGCTCGCTGCTGGTGCGGCACGCTCCGGCCGAGGTCGCCGACGCCTTCTGCGCCAGCCGACTGGCCGGTGACTGGGGCCACGCGTTCGGCACCCTGCCCAAGGGCGTCGACACCGCCGCCGTGCTGCAGCGCGCCCTGGTCTGAGGCGGCGCACGTGAGCCACACCGGCTGAGGCGCCACGACGGCCTGCCCCCTGGAGGGGGCAGGCCGTCGTGACGGGCAGGGTCAGCTGGTCCGGGTCGCCTTCTCGGTGTTCGCGAGCCCGGCCAGGACGTCGGCCCTCTCGCGCTGCGCGTCCGCGGCCGCCTTCTCCTCGACGGCCTGCGCGAGCTGCGCCTTGGGGGCGGCGGTCACGGCCTTCTCGGCGGCGTCGATGCGGGCCGCTGCCTCGTCGGCCTTCTTCTGGGCGGCGGCGACGGCAGCCTTGGCCTGCGCGGCGACGCGGCGCTTCTCGGCCTGCTCCTTGGCCTTGGCGGCCGCGGCGATCTTCTGCTTGGCGGCCCGCTCGGCCGCAGCGGCCTGCGCGAGGTCGCGCTGACGGCTGTGCTCGGCCTCGAGCCGCTCGGCGGCGACCGCCGCCTGCTCGTCCTGCAGCTCGATCGTCGCGTCGGCCCGGCGCTGCGCCGCCTCGTCCTCGAGGCGGGCCGCGTCGGCCAGG
>JAOPVV010000330.1 GCA_025966005.1 Frankiales bacterium | reverse complement strand
CGGCACGGCGCCCCGACCCGGCGGGCGTGGGCGCGGACGGGGCGCAGCAGGTCGTCGCGGGCGACCGACCGGCCGAACAGCACCGCGGTGTCGGCCTCCAGCCGCACCAGGTGCTCCCCGAGCCGGGCCACCGTGCCGTCGGCCTCGACGACGAACGACGTGTAGCAGCCGGGCAGCGCCAGCGGGTCGACCCAGTCGACGCCCGACCACGGCCGGCCGTCGAGCAGGTGCAGGGCAGGAGGCACGTCGCACGGTAGCGTCGCGGGGATGGTTGAGAGAGGGCGACGCTTCCGCTACGAGGGTTTCACGGTCGACCCCGGGCAGGGCGAGCTGCGGTGCGCCTACTCGCTCGACGACCGGCAGTTCGTCGAGCGCTTCGTGCTCCCGTCCGAGCCGGAGGCCTGGCAGCAGCCCGCCGCGACGGCCGCGGCCCGGCTGGTGTTCCTGCTGACCGGCGTCTCCTACTACAAGACCGGGGCGCCGCCGGTGGTCGACCTCGGCGACACCGCCGTCACCGCCCTGGAGCGAGACTTCCTGCGCACCTTCTACCTCGAGGGCCTGGGCGAGTTCGCCTACCGCAACGGACTCGACCTGTCCGACCTGACTCTCGAGGGACCGGTCGCCGACGACGCCCCGGCCGTCGCGTTCACCCCGCCCGTCGCGGGCCGTCCGCTCGTGCCGTTCGGCGGCGGCATCGACTCGGTGGTGGTCGTCGAGCACACCAAGACGCGCTTCGACGATGTCGCGCTGTTCGTCGCCAGCCGGCTCGGCGACGTCTTCGCCGCCATCGAGGAGCCCGCGAAGGTGACCGGACTGCCGGTGCTGCGGGCCGGGCGGGAGATCGACGACCAGGTGCTCCGCAGCCGCGAGCTGGGCTTGCTCAACGGGCACGTGCCGGTCACCGGCATCCTCAGCGCGCTGGCCGTGCTGGCCGCCGTGCTCGACGGCCGCGACAGCGTGGTGATGAGCAACGAGTGGTCGGCGTCGTCCGGCACGGTCGAGGTCGACGGCCGCTCCGTGAACCACCAGTACTCCAAGAGCTGGGGCTTCGAGCAGGACTTCCGCGCCGTCCTGGAGGCGAGCATCGCTGGCCTGCAGTGGTTCTCGGCACTGCGCCCGTACAGCGAGCTGTGGGTCGCCGACCGGTTCGCCCGGCTGACGGACTACCACCTGGCGTTCCGCAGCTGCAACCGCGCCTTCACCATCGACCCGGCGACGCGGCTCGACCACTGGTGCGGCGTCTGCGACAAGTGCGTGTTCATCGACCTGGTGCTGGCGCCGTTCCTGCCGCCCGAGCGGCTGCGCGCGGTGTTCGGCGGCAAGGAGCCGCTCGACGACCCGGCGCTGACCGAGCGCTTCCGCGGGCTGCTCGGCGACGACCTGGTCACCAAGCCCTTCGAGTGCGTCGGCGAGGTCACGGAGTGCCGCGCCGCCGTCCAGCAGGCCGCCGCCCGCCCGGACCGGGCCGACAGCGCGGTGCTGCAGGAGCTGCTGCGCGAGGTCGAGCCGCAGGACGTCACCGCCTTCCTGCGGCCGATGGGCCCGCACGCGATCCCTGCCGCGCATGCCGCCGACGACCTGCTGGTCTGACCTCGCCGGCCTGCGGGTCGGCGTGTGGGGGCTCGGGGTCGAGGGCCGCGCGAACCTGCGGCGGCTGGCGCTGCTCGGCGTCGAGCCGGTCGTCGTCGACGACCGCGCCGGCGAGGGTGTGACCGCCACCGCGGACGGCGGGTACGAGCTGCTGCTGGGCTGCGACGTCGTGGTCAAGACGCCGGGGCTCTCGCGCTACCGCGAGGACGTCGCGCGCCTGGAGGCCTCGGGCGTCCCCGTGCGCGGTGGGCTCGGCCTGTGGCTCGAGGACGTCGACCGCTCGCGGGTGCTGGCGCTGACGGGGACCAAGGGCAAGAGCACGACCACCTCGATCGTCGGCGGGCTGCTGCGCGGGCTCGGCCACCGGGTGCTGACCGGCGGCAACCTCGGTGTCCCGCCGTGGGACCCCGAGGTCGGCACGGACTACGACTGGTGGGTCGTCGAGACCTCCAGCTACCAGGCCACCGACGTGACGACGGGCCCGCCGGTCGTCGTCGTCACGTCGCTGTCGCAGGACCACCTCGACTGGCACGGCGGCCCCGAGCAGTACTACCGCGACAAGCTCTCGCTGTGCACGCGACCGGGCGTCGAGACGGTCGTCGCCGACGGCGGCAGCGGCTCGCTGCGGGCGCACGCCGAGCTGCTCGGCGAGCACGTCCGCTGGGTCGACGGCGAGCCGGGCGGGTGGGTCGACGGTCTGCGGCTGCTCGGCGCCCACAACGTGCGCAACGCCCAGCTCGCGCAGGCGGCGCTGCAGGCGCTGGGCGTCGACGGAGCCGGCGACGAGGACCGGTTGGCCGCGGCCTGCGCCGAGTTCACGCCGCTGGCCAGCCGGCTGCACCTGCTCGGCGAGGTCGACGGGGTGGACTTCGTCGACGACTGCCTGTCGACCAACGTCCTCCCGACCCTCGCAGCCGTCGCCGCCTTCCCGGGACGCCGGGTCGCCCTGCTGGTCGGGGGCTTCGACCGCGGCATCGACTACGCGCCGCTCGCCGAGGGCCTGGCCGGCCGCCAGGACGTCCTGGTGCTGACGCTGCCCGACAACGGCCGCGCCATCGGCGCCGTCGTCCGCGAGCGCGGCACCGAGGTCGTCGACTGCGACGACCTCGAGCAGGCCGTCGCGCAGGGCCGGGCCTGGGCCGGGCGCGGCGGCGTCGTCCTGCTCTCCCCCGCGGCCCCGAGCTTCGGGCGGTACGCCGACTACCGCGCCAAGTCCGCGGCCTTCGCCGAGGCGATGCGCTCCTAGCGCTGGTGCGACCCGGCGGTCAGCAGACGCGGACGGCCAGCAGCGCGACGTCGTCGCTGAGCTCGGCGAGCCCGTCGACGAGCCGGTCGACGAGCACCTGCGGACCGTGGCCGTCGCCGATCACGGCCACCCGGGCGACGAGGTCCTGCAGGTCGGCCTCGATGTCGCCGGCCCGCGTCTCGACCAGGCCGTCGGTGTAGAGCAGCACCGTGTCGCCGGGGTGCAGCAGCACGTCGTGGTCGCGGCGCGCGAGGTCGGTCGTGAGCCCGACCAGCAGGTCGGGCTCACCGGTCAGCAGCCGCACCGTCCCGTCGGCGCGCAGCAGCAGCGGCGGCGGGTGGCC
>JAOPVV010000301.1 GCA_025966005.1 Frankiales bacterium | reverse complement strand
GGCAGCAGCCGCAGCGCCGGCCGCGGGGTGGCCACCCGGGGTCCCGTCCGACCGTCCCGCACCTCGCGGAGCCCGCTCGCCGACGCCACCCAGACGCTGCCGTCCACGACCGCCAGCCCGAGCGGGTCCTCCGGGACGGTCACCGCGCGGACCGTCCGCAGGTCGTCCGGGTCGAGGACCTGCAGGCCGGTGCCGCCGGGCTGGTCCGGCAGCCGCACCGTCGACAGCCACAGCGCGCCGTCGGGTGCCACGACCAGCCCGTTCGGCTGCCCGGCCAGCGTGCGCTGCGCCACACGACGACCGGTGCGCCGGTCGACCCGGTAGACCCCGGAGCCACCGACCCCGTTGCCGAACGAGGCGCCCCACACGTCGTCGCCGTCGAGGGCGAGCAAGGTGGGGGCGGTGGACAGCTCGACCGACCAGGCCTGCTCCCGACGCGGTGGCGGGCCGACGTCGGCCGGCCGCGGGCCGTCGGTGCAGGCGGTCAGCAGCAGGAGCAGGAGGGCGGTTCCCCGGCGCACTCCTGAGGTCTAGCAGGATCGGGGGATGAGTACCTGGTCCAGTCCCGTCCGCTACGCCGAGTGCGACCAGCAGGGCGTGGCCTTCAACGGCCACTACCTGACCTGGGCCGACGAGGCGGCCACCGCGCTGATGGCCGAGCTCGGCACGCCGTACGCGGAGCTGCTCGCCCGCGGCCTCGACACGTCCGTGGTGGCGAGCGAGCTCGCCTGGAGCGCGCCGGCCCGCTGGGGCGACGTCGTCGACGTGGACGGCGAGGTGGCGAAGCTCGGGCGCACCTCGTTCGTCTTCGCCCTGACGATCCGGGTGGGGGAGCGCGCGTGCTGCGTGGTCAGGACGACGTACGTCCTGGTCGACCGGGACCGCACGCCCGTCGCGCTGCCGGAGGACCTGCGGGAGGCCTGGGCGGTCCGTCCGGCCTGATCTGCACGGCAGAGGGGCGCGGCCGACCTAGCATCACGGCCGTGGCCCTGACCCGTGAACAGCAGGAGATGCTCGAGTTCGAGCGCCGTTGGCCCCGCTACGGCAACGAGAAGGTCCGTGCCCTGCGCGAGTGGTTCGACCTCAGCAACACCGAGTACGAGAAACTGCTCGCGCAGGTGCTCGAGCTGCCGTCGGCCAAGGAGTACGACGAGGCGCTGGTGACGTCCGCCAAGCGCTGGCGCGCCGGCGAGCGCTGGTTCCACGAGCGCCAGCAGGGGTCGGACGCGCCCTAGCCCGACCGGTCAGACGCGGCGCAGCCAGCGCAGCGAGCCCTGCTGCCCGACCGGCTCGAACTCCCCGGAGTCGCGGGCCCGGCAGAACACGTTCCACGGCGGGCGCCCGCCGTCCTCCGGACGCTCGAAGACGTCGTGGATCAGCAGTGTCCCGCCCGCGACGACGTGCGGTGCGAAGGCCGCGTAGTCGTGCTGCGCCACCTGCTCGGTGTGGTTGCCGTCGAGGAACAGCAGCGTGAGCGGGGTGGTCCACCAGCCGGCGACCTGCTGCGTCGTGCCGACGACGACGCTGACGACGTCGTCGAGAGCGGCGTCCCACAGCGTGCGGCGCAGCGACGGCAGCGTCTCGAGCCGGCCGGTGTGCGCGTCGACCAGCGACGTGTCGTGCCATTCCCAGCCGGGCTGGTTCTCCTCCGAGCCGCGGTGGTGGTCCAGGGTCACCAGGCGCGAGCCGCGGGCGCGGGCCGCGGCGCCGAGGTGGACCGTCGACCGTCCGCAGTAGGTCCCCACCTCGAGCCAGGTGCCGGGCGGTGCCGCCAGGCCGGCCTCGTGGAGCGCGGCCGCCTCGTCGGCGGGCAGGAAGCCCTTGGTGGCCTCGGCCACGGCGAGCAGGTCAGGGTCCAGCGGGGGCACGGAGAGCCTCTCGGTTAGCCTCGTAGAGCATTCGGAGGGGAGTATCCCCGCGCACCCGCGTCGTCAGCACGGCCCCCTCCTCGCCAGGGCGCCCGACACGGGAGGCCTGCTTCGCAGGCGGGAGAGACCTCCGGTGGACCGTCCACGCCTCACCGGAGGAGAACCCCTTGCTCGAGGTCCACCTGTACACCTGGGTCATCACGATCGCCGCGTTCGTGCTCATCCTCGGCATCGACATCGCGATCGCCGCCCGTAAGGGCCCGCACGTCATCCAGGTCGGCGAGGCGACGAAGTGGATCATCTTCTACGTCGCGCTGGCGATCGCGTTCGGCGTCGGCCTGGCGGTCGTCGGCGACGGGCAGTCCAGCAGCGAGTTCTTCGCCGGTTACCTGACCGAGTACTCGCTGTCGGTCGACAACCTGTTCGTCTTCGTGATCATCATGGCCAGCTTCGCGGTGCCGCAGGAGCACCAGCACAAGGTGCTGCTGTTCGGCATCGTGCTCGCGCTGGTCCTGCGCGGCCTGTTCATCGCGGTCGGCGCGGCGGTCATCGAGGCGTTCTCCGGCGTGTTCTTCCTGTTCGGCGCCTTCCTCATCTACACCGCGATCCAGCTCGCCCGGCACCGCGACGAGGAGCCCGAGGTCGGCAGCAACCCGCTGCTCAAGCTGATGGAGCGCGTCCTGCCGACCACGCGCGAGTACGACGGCGCGAAGGTGACGACCAAGATCGACGGCAAGCGCGTGGCCACCCCGCTGCTGCTCGTCATGGTCGCGATCGGCTCGACCGACATCCTGTTCGCGCTCGACTCGATCCCGGCCATCTTCGGTCTGACCGAGGAGCCGTACATCGTCTTCACCGCCAACGCCTTCGCGCTGCTCGGCCTGCGCCAGCTCTACTTCCTGCTCGACGGCCTGCTCGACCGGCTCGTCTACCTGTCGATCGGCCTGTCGGTCATCCTCGGCTTCATCGGCGTGAAGCTCATCCTCGAAGCGGCCCACCAGAACATCAGCGAGCGCTTCCCCGAGGTCCCGATCCTGGTCTCGCTGGGCGTGATCATCGTCGTGCTGGTGATCACGACGGTCGCGTCGCTGGCCAAGACCAAGCGCGACCCGTCGGCCATCAAGAAGCTGACGCCGCACACCGGCGAGGACCAGGCGCAGATCCCCGAGGACGTCCAGCCGTAGCCCCTGCGGCCGTGCCGCGACCGCGCTACCAGCCGCGCTCGCGCCAGTCCGCCAGGTTCGGCCGCTCGGCGCCGAGGGTCGTGTCCCTGCCGTGGCCCGGGTAGACCCAGGTCTCGTCCGGCAGCGGGCCGAACACCTTGCGCTCGAGGTCATCCATGAGCGAGGTGAACCGGTCGGCGTCCTTCTCGGTGTTGCCGGCGCCGCCGGGGAACAGGCTGTCGCCGCTCCACAGGTGCGGCCGCTCGGGGTCGCCCTCGTACAGCAGCGCGAGCGAGCCGGGCGTGTGACCCTCGAGGTGGATGACGCTGAGCACCGCCTCGCCGACGGTGACGGTGTCGCCGTCGCGCAGTCGCCGGTCGGTCGGCACGGGCAGGTCGTCGGCGTCGGCCTCGTGGGCCAGCACCGGCGCGCCGCTGGCGGCCGTGACCTCCTCGAGCGCCTGCACGTGGTCCCAGTGGTCGTGGGTCTCGACGACGCCGACCAGGCGCTCGCCGGCCAGGGCCAGCAGCTGCGGCGCGTCCCCGGCGGCGTCGACGAGCAGCGTGTCGCCGGTGGCCGTGCAGCGCAGCAGGTAGCAGTTGTTCTCGAACGGGGGCGTCGCCACCTTCGTGATCGTCAGGCCGGGGGTCTCGCGGACGTCGACCGGTCCGCCGACCGTCACCTCGCCGGTGTAGCTCACGCTGTCCTCCTGGGTCGTGGGTCGGTCCACTCTGGCAGGCGCCACCGACAGGCGCCGGTCGTACGGTCGCTGTGAGGGCGGCCACCGCCGTTCCGGGAAGCAGCCTGTCGGAGGCCGCGGTTAGCCTGGGGGACACCCTCGGACCCTCCTGAACGGACCTCATGGCTGACCGTCTCGTCGTGCGCGGCGCCCGCGAGCACAACCTCAAGGACGTCTCGCTCGACCTGCCCCGCGACGCCCTGATCGTCTTCACGGGGCTGTCCGGGTCGGGCAAGTCCAGCCTGGCGTTCGACACGATCTTCGCCGAGGGCCAGCGCCGGTACGTCGAGTCGCTGTCGGCCTACGCGCGGCAGTTCCTCGGCCAGATGGACAAGCCCGACGTCGACTTCATCGAGGGCCTGTCGCCGGCGGTCTCGATCGACCAGAAGTCGACCTCGCGCAACCCGCGGTCGACGGTCGGCACGATCACCGAGGTCTACGACTACCTGCGGCTGCTGTACGCCCGCGCCGGCACCCCGCACTGCCCGCAGTGCGGCCGCGTCATCGCCCGCCAGCAGCCGTCGCAGATCGTCGACCGCGTCCTCGAGCTCGAGGAGGGCACCCGCTTCCAGGTGCTCGCGCCGGTCATCCGCGGGCGCAAGGGCGAGTACGTCGACCTGTTCGCCGACCTGCAGACCAAGGGCTACTCGCGCGCCCGGGTCGACGGCGTCGTCCACTCCCTCGCCGAGCCGCCGAAGCTCAAGAAGCAGGAGAAGCACACGATCGAGGTGGTCGTCGACCGCCTGCAGGTCAAGGAGTCGGCCAAGCGTCGCCTCACCGACTCGATCGAGACGGCGCTGGGCCTGGGCAACGGCCTGGTCGTCCTCGACTTCGTCGACAAGCCCGAGGACCACCCTGAGCGCGAGCGCACCTTCTCCGAGCACCTCGCCTGCCTGTACGACGACCTGTCGTTCGAGGAGCTCGAGCCGCGCAGCTTCTCCTTCAACAGCCCGTACGGCGCCTGCCCCGAGTGCCACGGCCTGGGCACCAAGAAGGAGGTCGACCCCGAGCTCGTCATCACCGACGAGGACGCCAGCTTCGAGCAGGGCGTCATCGCGCCGTGGAGCTCCGGCCACAACATCGAGTACTTCGGCCGGCTGGTGCAGGCCCTCGGCGACGCGCTCGGCTTCACGCTCAGGACGCCGTGGAAGAAGCTCACCGCCGCGCAGCAGAAGGCGGTGCTGTACGGCCACCCGACCGAGGTGCACGTCCGCTACCGCAACCGGTACGGCCGCGAGCGCAGCTACTACACCGCCTACGAGGGCGTCATCCCGTTCCTCGAGCGGCGCCACGGCGAGGCCGAGAGCGACACGACCCGTGAGCGCTTCGAGGGCTACATGCGCGAGGTGCCCTGCGGCGTCTGCCAGGGAGCCCGGCTCAAGCCCGAGGTCCTGGCGGTCACCCTCGGCGGCCGCTCGATCGCCGAGGTCGCGGCGATGTCGATCGGCGACTGCGCGGTGTTCCTGCGCGACCTCGAGCTGACCGAGCGCCAGACGGTCATCGCCGAGCGCGTCGTCAAGGAGGTCAACGCCCGGCTGGGCTTCCTGCTCGACGTCGGCCTCGACTACCTCTCGCTCGACCGTGCGGCGGGCACCCTCGCGGGCGGCGAGGCCCAGCGCATCCGCCTCGCCACCCAGATCGGCTCCGGCCTGGTCGGGGTGCTGTACGTGCTCGACGAGCCGTCGATCGGGCTGCACCAGCGCGACAACCGGCGGCTCATCGACACGCTCCTGCGCCTGAAGTCCCTGGGCAACACGCTCATCGTGGTCGAGCACGACGAGGACACGATCAAGACCGCCGACTGGGTCGTCGACATCGGCCCCGGCGCCGGCGAGCACGGCGGCGAGGTCGTCGTCTCCGGCTCGGTCGAGGAGCTGCTGGCCAGCGAGCGCTCCATCACGGGCATGTACCTGTCCGGGCGCCGCGAGATCGCCGTGCCGGCCACCCGGCGGCCGCGCGACAAGGACCGTCAGCTCACCGTCGTCGGCGCCCGCGAGCACAACCTGCAGAACGTCACGGTCTCGTTCCCGCTCGGCCAGCTCGTCGCCGTCACCGGCGTCTCCGGCTCCGGCAAGTCGACGCTGGTCAACGACATCCTGGCCGCCGTGCTCGTCAAGCAGCTCAACGGCAACCGCGAGGTCCCCGGCCGGCACACCCGCGTCACCGGCCTGGAGCACCTCGACAAGGTCGTGCGGGTCGACCAGTCGCCGATCGGCCGCACCCCCCGGTCCAACCCGGCCACCTACACCGGCGTGTTCGACCACATGCGCAAGCTGTTCGCCGAGACGACCGAGGCCAAGGTCCGCGGCTACCTGCCCGGACGGTTCTCCTTCAACGTCAAGGGCGGCCGCTGCGAGGCCTGCCCCGGCGACGGCACGATCAAGATCGAGATGAACTTCCTGCCGGACGTCTACGTCCCGTGCGAGGTGTGCGACGGCGCCCGCTACAACCGCGAGACGCTCGAGGTGCACTTCAAGGGCAAGACCATCTCCGAGGTCCTCGACATGCCGATCGAGCAAGCGGCCGAGTTCTTCGAGGCCGTCCCCGCGATCAGCCGCCACCTCAAGACCCTCGTCGACGTCGGGCTGGGCTACGTGCGGCTCGGCCAGCCCGCCCCGACCCTGTCGGGAGGCGAGGCGCAGCGCGTCAAGCTCGCCTCCGAGCTCCAGAAGCGCCAGACCGGCCGGACGATCTACGTGCTCGACGAGCCGACGACCGGACTGCACTTCGAGGACATCAACAAGCTGCTCAAGGTGCTCGGTCGCCTGGTCGACCAGGGCAACTCGGTCGTCGTGATCGAGCACAACCTCGACGTGATCAAGACAGCCGACTGGGTGATCGACATGGGTCCGGAGGGCGGCTCCGGCGGCGGCACCGTCGTCGCGACCGGCACCCCCGAGCAGGTCGCGAAGGTCGAGGCGTCGCACACCGGCCGCTTCCTGGCCGAGATCCTGCGGGGTCGCGGCCACGGCCACCTCGCGCCGGCCGGCGAGCCCCCGCCGCCCGGCGACGTCCGGCGGACCCCGCGACCGGCCGCCGGCACGACGAACAAGACCGTCAAGGCCAAGGCCAAGGCCAAGGCCAAGGCCCCGGTCACGGCCAAGGTCAAGGCGCCTGCCCGGACGGCCTGATCCGGCCGCACCCTGAAGACCGTCCGAGCCAAGGCGTCGGCCGACGCCATGGCGCCTGCGGACGGCTCCGCCCTCCGGTGCAAGGCGCGCCGGTCGTGGCGGCCTCCCGTGGCCCCGGACAGCCTGCGCCGGTAGTTCAGGCCGGCCGGGCCGATCCCAGGCTGAGCGCGCCGAGCGGCTTGGGAGCGCCCTTCTCGTAGAACTCCTCGAGCGCGACCGGCACGAAGCCGCCCTCGACCAGCAGCTGCCGGATCGGGCGCGCCAGGTGGCAGCCGCCGGCGACCCGCTTCTGCACCGGCTCGAGACGGTGCTGCCAGCGCTGGACGCCGGCGGTCGGCGCGAGGCCGTGCTCGACCAGGTGCAGCACGCCGCCCGGCCGGAGCACGCGCCGCACCTCGCGCAGCGCGGCGACGGCGTCGGGGATCGTGCACAGCGTCCAGGTCGACAGCGCCGAGTCGAACGTCGCGTCCGCGAAGGGCAGGGACTGGCCGTCGAGGCCGGAGCGCTCCACGTGGACCGTGCTGCCGGCCAGCCGCTTCGCGGCGAGCCGCCACCCCAGGTCGGACGGCTCAACGGCGTCGACCCGGGTCACGGCCGGGGGGTAGAAGGGGACGTTGTGGCCGGAGCCGAAGCCGATCTCCAGCACCCGGCCGGTGAGTCCGGCGCACACCCGCTCGCGCAGCTCGGCCGTCTGGCGCGGACCGCACGCCACGTCGACGATGCGCGGCACGACCTGATCACCCCAGATCCCCATGGCTCGCAGCATGGCACCGGCGGCGCTCGTGCGGGAGTTCCCGGCCGACGCCCGTGGTCCGGGCCGTAGCCTGCGCACCGGCTCCCGGTCCCTGGACGAGCCGCACACCCGTCCGGAGAGGCCCCCATGTCCCGCGCCCGCACGTCCTGGAGCTCCCGCACGTCCGCGGTCACCGGCCTGCTGGCCACCGCCCTCGCGGCAGCGGTCGTCGCGGCGCTGGTCCCGGCGGCGTCGGCGCAGGAGGTGCCGGCCGAGCCGACCACTACCACGAGCCCCGCACCCGGCCCGGTCGCGAGCGCCGATCCCGCCCCCGCGCCCACTCCCAGCCCGACCGGTCCCAGCCCGACCGGTCCCAGCGCGACGTCGACGGCGGTCCTGCGCCTGTCGACCTCGGTCGGCCGGGTGGTGGCGGGCGCCGACGTCGTGCTCACCGGCCGGGCGACCGACCCGGCCGGCGTCCCCCTGGCCGGCGAGCTGCTCGACGTCGTCTCGCGGACGGGCGGCACCACGACGTCCGTCGTGGTCGGCCGACTGACCACCGGGGCCGACGGCCTCGGCTCGTTCACCTGGAAGCCCCGCACCACCGGCGAGTACCTGCTGCGCCGGGTCGCCCGGCCCGGCAGCGTCAGCGACAGGCGCGTGGTGGTGCTCCAGCCGCGGCTGTCGGCCGCGGTCGCGCCGTCCACGCAGGTGACCGGGTCCGCCGCGACGCTGCGGGGCAGCCTCGCTCCCGCCTACCTCGGCGCCCGGCTGCAGGTGCAGCGGCGCCTGGCCGACGGCAGCTGGCAGGGCGTCGCGACGATCGGCACGAGCTCGACCGGCGTGTACACCCACCGCCTGGTGACCGGCGCCCTGGGTCGGCACGTGTACCGGGTGGTCCTCGGCCCCCGGACGGCCCACCAGGCGGCGGCCTCGGCCCCCGTGGCGCTGAACGTCCTGCCCGACCCGACCCTGCGCCAGGGCGACCGCAGCGCGGCCGTCACGGTCCTCGAGCAGCGCCTCGTGGCCCAGCGGGCCGACGTCGGTGCGGTCGACGGCTGGTTCGACGCCGACCTGCGGCACGGCCTGACGGCGTTCCAGAAGTCGCAGGGCCTGCCCCGCACCGGGCTGTACGACCTCGCCACCCGCCGCCGTCTCGCCGACCCGCTGCCCGTGCGGCTGCGCTACCCGGCGGCCGGCCGCGCCGTGGAGGTCGACCTCACCAAGCAGGTGCTCTACCTGTCGCAGGGCGGCGTCCTGCAGCGCATCGTCGACGTGTCGACCGGCAATGACCAGCCCTACACCTCCGACGGCGTGACCTACCGGGCGTTCACGCCGACAGGCCGCTTCACCATCACCCGCAAGATCGACGGCATCCGGGTCAGCCGGCTCGGTGCGCTGTACCGGCCGGCGTACTTCGTGCAGGGCTGGGCGGTCCACGGCAGCCCGAGCGTGCCGACCTACCCGGCCAGCCACGGGTGCGTCCGGATCACCAACAGCTCGATGGACCGGCTGTTCCCGCTCCTGACCGTCGGCACCCCGGTCAGCGTCTTCCGCAGCTAGTCCTGCAGGAGCCTGAGCAGCAGGGCATCGATCGCCTCGTCGCTGCGCTCCGCCCCGCGGGGCACGGACAACTCGGTGCGGGCAAGGAAGTCGCGCACCAGCTCGCGCGGCACCGAGACGCAGGCGGCCCGCCCCGGCCGGGCCAGCTCGAACCAGACCCGGTCGCGCAGATCGTCCGGACGGATCTTGACCTCGCCGTCGCCCGTGGCCTGCTCGAGCCCGTAGGTCAGGAAGTCCCGCAGCACGACCCAGCGACCCCGCGGCAGGGCCGGGTGGTCGGGCTGGGCGGTGAGCAGCAGGACGACGGCGTACGGGTCGCTCGCCTCCCAGGCCAGCTTCAGGACCGTCATGCGGCCGCGCCCGGACAGGCCGCCCTCGTCGATGACCGCCTCGGCGACCACGGGGGCCGTCGAGTCCGGCGGGGTCGGCTGCATCCTGGGGAGGGTGTCATCCGCCACTTCAGCCGGCCATCCGGGGGCCCCCTCCCGACGTAGGCTGGACCCTGTGGCAGACCCGTCGTCGTACCGTCCGGCGCCGGGGACGATCCCCACCGGGCCGGGGGTCTACCGGTTCCGCGACGCTGCCGGGCGCGTGGTCTACGTCGGCAAGGCCAAGAGCCTGCGCAGCCGCCTGTCGAGCTACTTCCAGGACGCCGGCGCGCTGCACCCGCGCACCCGCCAGATGGTCACGACGGCCGCGTCGGTCGAGTGGACGGTCGTCGGCACCGAGGTCGAGGCGCTGCAGCTGGAGTACTCCTGGATCAAGGAGTACGACCCGCGCTTCAACGTGAAGTACCGCGACGACAAGAGCTACCCCAGCCTGGCCGTCACGCTGCACGAGGACTTCCCGCGGCTGCAGGTGATGCGCGGCCCGAAGAAGAAGGGCGTGCGCTACTTCGGCCCGTACGGGCCCGAAGAAGAAGGGCGTGCGCTACTTCGGCCCGTACGCCCACGCCTGGGCCATCCGCGAGACGCTCGACCTGCTGCTACGGGTGTTCCCGGCCCGCACCTGCTCCAAGGGCGTGTTCGTGCGGGCCGGCCAGGTCGGCCGCCCGTGCCTGCTGGGCTACATCGACAAGTGCTCCGCGCCGTGCGTGGGCAAGGTCGACCAGCAGGCCCACCGCGCGATCGTCGACGACTTCTGCGACTTCATGGCCGGCGACTGCGCGCGGTTCCTGCGCCGGCTGGAGAAGGACATGATCGAGGCGGCCACCGCCCAGGACTACGAGCGCGCGGCCCGGCTGCGCGACGACATCGGGGCGCTGACCCGCGCCACCGAGAAGCAGGCGGTGGTGCTGGCCGACGGCACCGACGCCGACGTCGTCGCCTTCGCCGAGGACCAGCTCGAGGCGGCCGTGCAGGTGTTCCACGTCCGCGGCGGCCGGGTGCGCGGACAGCACGGCTACGTCGTCGACAAGGTCGAGGAGCTGACGACCGGCGAGCTGGTCGGCCAGTTCCTGGCGCAGGCGTACGGCGACGACCCGGACGTCGGGGTCGACGAGGTCGACCGGCGGATGGTGCCGGGCGCCGGGGTGACGCTGCACGACAACCGGGGCCGGCAGAGCGACGACGTCCCGCGCGAGGTGCTGGTGCAGGCCGTGCCGCCCGACGCCGCGGTGCTGCAGGCCTGGCTGCGCGACCTGCGCGGCACGAACGTGACCATCAAGGTCCCGCAGCGCGGCGACAAGCGGGCGCTGCTCGAGACCGTCGAGAAGAACGCCAAGCAGGCCTTCGCCCTGCACAAGACCAAGCGGGCCAGCGACCTCACCGCACGCTCGATCGCGCTGTCCGAGCTGCAGGTGGCGCTCGACCTGGCGGAGGCGCCGCTGCGCATCGAGTGCTTCGACGTCAGCCACGTGCAGGGCACGAACGTCGTGGCGAGCATGGTCGTGTTCGAGGACGGCCTGGCCCGCAAGAGCGAGTACCGCCGCTTCGCCGTCCGCGGCACGGACGGCGTCGACGACACCGCGTCCATGCGCGAGGTCGTCCGGCGCCGGTTCGCCCGGTTCGTCGACGAGCGCCTGGAGACCTCGCAGCTCGACACCGAGGACGAGCACGTGGAGGCGGCTCCCGAGCGTCCCGGCATCGATCCCGAGACCGGACGTCCGCGGCGCTTCGCCTACCCGCCGCAGCTCGTCGTCGTCGACGGCGGCCAGCCGCAGGTGGCGGCCGCCCAGGCAGCCCTCGACGAGCTGGGCATCGACGACGTGGCCCTGGTCGGGTTGGCCAAGCGGCTCGAGGAGGTCTGGCTGCCCGGGCAGGAGGACCCGGTGATCCTGCCGCGCACCAGCGAGGGGCTGTACCTGCTGCAGCGCGTGCGCGACGAGGCCCACCGGTTCGCGATCACCTACCACCGGCAGAAGCGCTCCAAGACGATGACCGCGTCGGCGCTCGACGGGATCGCGGGGCTGGGGGAGACGCGGCGCAAGGCGCTGCTGCGACACTTCGGCTCGCTCAAGCGGCTCAAGGCCGCCACCGTCGAGGAGGTGATGGAGGTCCCGGGCATCGGACGCCGCACCGCCGAGGCCGTCCTCGCCGCTGTCGCGGCCCCTGCTCCCGGGTCCGAGAGCGCCGTCCCCGCCTTCGACCCCGTCACCGGAGAGGTCGTCCCGTCGTGAACGCCAGCGCCACCCTGCAGCTCGTCGTCGTCACCGGACTGTCCGGGGCCGGCCGCTCGACCGCCGCCAAGTGCCTCGAGGACCTCGGCTGGTTCGTCGTCGACAACCTGCCCCCGTCGCTGCTGCCGACGATGGTCGACCTCGGCTCCCGGTCGCAGGGCGCCGTCGGCAAGATCGCGGTCGTCGTCGACGTGCGCTCGCGGGCGTTCTCGTCCGACCTGCGCACCGCCCTCGACGAGATCGGCCGCTCCGGCGTGCACCCCCGGGTCCTGTTCCTCGAGGCCGGGGATGACGCGCTGGTCCGGCGCTTCGAGAGCGTCCGCCGTCCGCACCCGCTGCAGGGCGACGGCCGGCTGGTCGAGGGGATCCTGCGCGAGAAGGAGCTGCTGCGCGACCTGCGGGGCACCGCCGACCTCGTCCTGGACACGACTGTGCTCAACGTGCACGAGCTGCGCGGCAAGGTCGCCGCAGCGTTCGGCGAGACCGGCGCCGGCACCGGGCTCCAGCTCACCGTGCTGTCGTTCGGCTTCAAGTACGGCCTGCCCGTCGACGCCGACCTCGTCGCCGACGTGCGCTTCCTGCCCAACCCGCACTGGGTGCCCGAGCTGCGTCCGCACACCGGCCGCGACGCTCCCGTGCGCGACTTCGTGCTGGCGCAGGAGGGAGCGGCGGAGTTCCTCGACCGCTACGAGGCGCTGCTCGAGCTGGTCTTCGCCGGCTACCTGCGCGAGGGCAAGCGGTACGCGCTGCTCGCGGTCGGGTGCACCGGCGGCAAGCACCGCAGCGTCGCCATGAGCGAGCAGCTGGCGGCCCGGCTCGCGAACGACGGCGTCGACGTCCAGGTGGTCCACCGCGACCTGGGTCGCGAGTGACCGCCACCAGGCCCCCACCCCCGGTCGACGGTCCCCGGGTCGTGGCGCTCGGCGGCGGCCACGGCCTGGCCGCGTCCTTGCAGGCGCTGCGCCACGTCACGCCGCACGTCACCGCGGTCGTCACGGTCGCCGACGACGGCGGCTCGAGCGGACGCCTGCGCGAGGAGCTCGGCATCCTGCCCCCCGGTGACCTGCGGATGGCGCTGGCCGCGCTCGCCGGCCGCGACGACTGGGGCCGCACCTGGGAGGGTCTGCTGCAGCACCGCTTCGGCGGTGACGGCCCGCTGGCAGGGCACGCCGTCGGCAACCTGCTGATCGCCGGGCTCATCGAGCGGACCGGCGACCCGGTCGCGGCGCTCGACCTCGCCGGCCAGCTGGTCGGCGCGGTCGGGCGCGTGCTGCCGATGTGCCGCTCGGCGCTCGAGATCTGCGCCGACGTCGAGGGCCTCGCTGAGCAGGTCGCCGGCCAGGTCGCGGTCGCCACGACGACCGGCCGGGTCACCGCGGTGCACCTGCGCCCGTCCGACCCGGCAGCGTGCGAGGAGTCGCTGGCCGCCGTCCGCGACGCCGACTGGGTCGTGCTCGGACCCGGCTCGTGGTTCACCAGCGTCCTGCCGCACCTGCTCGTCCCCGCCCTGCGCGAGGCGCTGGGAACGACGCGGGCCCGCGTCCTGGTGTGCCTGAACCTTGCGGCCCAGGCGGGGGAGACGACCGGCTTCTCGCCCGAGGAGCACCTCGAGGTGCTGCGGGCGCACGCCCCCGAGCTGCGCCTGGACGCCGTCCTCGCAGACCGCGACGCCGTGGGCGACCCGCGTGGTCTGATGGCCTTCGCGGACGCCGCAGGAGCCCACCTTGTGCTCGCCCCCGTGGCCCGGGGCGACGGCACCCCCCGTCACTCCCCGGACCGCCTCGCGGTGGCGTACCGGCGCGTCCTCACCACGAACGACCACCCGCTCGACAGCAGCAGCACCCCGGAGGCACAGGCATGGCGATGACGGCAGCGGTCAAGGACGAGCTCTCGAGGCTCACCGTGACCCGCCCCTGCTGCCGCAAGGCGGAGATCTCTGCGCTGCTGCGCTTCGCGGGGGGCCTGCACCTGGTCGGCCACGGCGCCGCCGGCGGCGTCGGCAGCCGGATCGTCGTCGAGGCCGAGCTCGACACCGGCTCGACCGCCCGGCGGCTGCGCAAGGAGCTCGCCGAGGTCTACGGCCACGCCAGCGACGTGCACGTCGTCGCGGCCGGTGGGCTGCGCAAGGGCAACCGGTACGTCGTGCGGGTGTCGAAGGACGGTGAGGGCCTGGCCCGGCAGTCCGGGCTCGTCGACGGCCACGGCCGACCGGTGCGGGGCCTGCCGCCGCAGGTCATCAGCGGCGGCACGTGCGACGCCGCGGCCGCCTGGCGCGGCGCCTTCCTCGCGCACGGCTCGCTCACCGAGCC
>JAOPVV010000275.1 GCA_025966005.1 Frankiales bacterium | reverse complement strand
GGCGGGGGCGTCGGCGCGGGTGGTGGCGCTGGCCAGCACCGACACGGCGGGAGCGCCGCTGGTGCGGGGCGCGAGCTCGACGCCGCCGGTGCCGACCAGCGCGAGGCAGGCGGCAACGAGCAGCAGCGGGCGCAGGAGCACCAGCAGGGCCGCCGACGGAGCGGGCGCGGTCACGAGCTGGCCGCCACCAGGGGCTCGAGGACGACGCCCTCGTGGTCGCGCTGCACCCGGGCGAGCCGCCAGTTGCCGGCGAACAGCGCGAGCAGCTCGCCGTCGCTGGTGCGCTCGAGGACCTCGACGCCGCTCTCGCGGTCCAGGACCCTTCCCCACTCGCGGTCGGTGCGCCGGGCCATCGTGTACTCGAGCCGGTCGAGCCGGACGGGCGCGCTGAACTCGTTCGCCATCCGGTGCTCGGCGACCTCGAACTGCATCGGCCCGACGGCGGCGAGCACGGGCGCCTGGTCGCCGCGCAGGTCGGAGCGCAGCACCTGCACGGTGCCTTCCTGCTCGAGCTGCTCGATGCCGCGGCGGAACTGCTTGTAGCGGCCGGAGTCGACGGCGCGGCAGACCGCGAAGTGCTCGGGCGCGAAGCTCGGGATCGGCGGGAAGACGACCGGCTCGTCGACGTACAGGCTGTCGCCGACGCGCAGCGCCGAGGCGTTGACCAGGCCGACGACGTCGCCCGGGTAGGCCAGGTCGACGGTCTCGCGCTCGCGGCCGAACACCTGCTGGGCGTACTTGGTCGCGAACGGCTTGCCGGTGGCGCTGTGGGTGACGACGGTGCCGCGCTCGAACACGCCCGAGCAGACCCGGACGTAGGCCAGCCGGTCGCGGTGCGCGCTGTCCATGCCGGCCTGGATCTTGAAGACGAAGGCGCTGAAGGGCTTGTCGAGCGCCCGCGGCGCGCCCGTGACGTCGGGGCGGGGCGCCGGGGCGGGCGCCAGCTCGAGCAGCGTGTCGAGCAGCTGGTGCACGCCGAAGTTGAGCACCGCGGACCCGAACAGCACCGGGGTCGTGATACCCGCCAGGAACGTCGACTGGTCGTGCACCTGGCCCATCGCCTCGAGCAGCTCGCACTCCTCGACGGCGGTGTGCCAGGCGTCGCCCTCGCGCTCGGCGGCCAGCGCGGCGGGGATGCGCTCCTCGGGCGCGATCGTCGCGCCGCCGGCGGTGCGGGTGAAGCGGATGAAGTCGCCGGTGGAGCGCTCGAGCACGCCGCGGAAGTCGCCGGCGATGCCGACCGGCCAGGTGAGCGGGGTCGGCTCGAGCCCGGTGCGCTCGCGGATCTCGTCCATGAGCTCGAGCGCCTCGAGGCCCGGCCGGTCCCACTTGTTGACGACCGTCAGCACCGGGATCTGCCGGTACTTGCAGACGTCGAACAGCTTCATCGTCTGCGGCTCGAGGCCCTTGGCGGCGTCGAGCAGCATCACGGCGCTGTCGACCGCGGCCAGCACCCGGTAGGTGTCCTCGGAGAAGTCGGCGTGACCGGGCGTGTCGAGCAGGTTCACGACCGCGTCGCCGTACGGGAACTGCAGCGCGGCCGAGCTGATCGAGATGCCGCGGGCCTTCTCCATGTCCATCCAGTCGGACACCGTGCTCTTGCGCCCGGCCTTGCCGTGGATCGCGCCGGCCTGCTGGATGACGCGCGCGTGCAGCGCCAGCGCCTCGGTCAGCGTGGACTTGCCGGCGTCGGGGTGGCTGATGACCGCGAAGGTCCGGCGGCGGACGGCCTCGAGGGTCGCAGCGTCGGTCGCCGCGGGTGCCGCAAGCGTCATCACGGCCCCCTTCCACGGTCCCGGTGCGGTCATCGTACGGTCGGCGCATGACCAGCGACGCGGGGACGAGCTACGCCTACGACGGCTTCGACAAGACGATCGGCCTGCACATCACGTCGGCGAGGGCGGACGAGGTGGTCGCCACGATCGAGGTGACACCGGCGCTGCTGCAGCCGTACGGCCTGCTCCACGGCGGCGTGCTGTGCTCGGTCGTGGAGACGCTCGGCAGCGTCGGCGGCGCCGTCTGGTTCGGCGACCGGGGCAACGTCGTGGGCGTCCACAACTCGACCCACTTCCTGCGCGCCGTGCGCGAGGGCACCCTCACCGCGGTCGCCCGGCCGGTGCACCAGGGCGGCAGCCAGCAGCTGTGGCGCATCGAGGTGCGCGACGACCACGAGCAGCTGGTCGCCACCGGCGACCTGCGCGTGGCGAACCTCAGGAAGCGCGACTAGCGCTCAGGACCCGGCACGGGCCCGCAGCGTCCGCCGGCCGACGACCACGACGGTCCCGGCCGCCAGCGCACCGCCGAGCGCGACGACGAAGGCCGTCCGCGCACTCTGCGCGTCCGCCACCGCGCCGGACACGGCGAAGCCGAGCGCGACGCCGACGCCGAGGCCGCTGTTGAGCCAGCTGAAGCCCTCCGTGCGGGCCGCGACCGGCACCAGCTCGTCGACCAGCCCGAAGGCCGAGATGAGCGTCGGGCTGATCGCGAACCCGGCCAGCAGCGCCGCCGGGGCCATCAGCGCCACGCTCGGCGCCAGCAGCAGCGGCACGAGGCCGAGCGCCAGGAAGCCGGTGCTCAGCAGGTAGCGCCGGGCCAGCGGCGAGGTGAGGTGCAGGGCGCCGTAGAGCAGCCCGGCGAGCGCGCTGCCGCCGGCGACCAGCGCGAGCAGGAACCCGGCGCCCGAGGTGCTGCCCCGCTCCTCGGCGAACGCGACCATGGCGACCTCGACGGTGCCGAACAGCACGCCGACGCAGAGCATCGACAGGGTCAGCGTCCGCAACCCCGCGGAGGCCATCGCGCTGCGGTGGCCGTCGGCGACCGGGTGCACGGCCGGCTCGGTGGCGCGCTGCGCGACGAAGGCGAGCGTCCCGGCGGCGCCGAGGCCGAGGGCGACGAGCAGCCCGAGGGCCGGGTCGGCCAGCGCGCAGAGCACCACGACCAGCGGGCCGAGCACGAACACGACCTCGTCGACCACCGCCTCCCAC
>JAOPVV010000249.1 GCA_025966005.1 Frankiales bacterium | reverse complement strand
GGACGGCGGCGTTCCTCGCCGACGTCGGCGCGGTGCTGGCCGGCGCCGGGATCCGCGCGCTGCTGCTGCCGCGCGCGCTGCCCACGCCCGTGCTCGCGTTCGCCGTCCTGCACCTCGGCGCGGACGCCGGCGTGATGGTCACCGCCAGCCACAACCCGCCGCAGGACAACGGCATGAAGGTCTACCTCGCCGACGGCGCTCAGCTGCCCTCACCCGTCGACGAGCAGGTCGAGCGCGCGATCGCGGCGGTGACGACGGTGAGCGACCTGCCGCTCGGCGAGGCGGAGGTGCTCGGTGAGGACGTCGTCACGGCCTACCTCCACGCCATCGCCGCGCTGCCGCTGACCGACCACCGCGACGTCCGGGTGGCCTACACCCCGATGCACGGCGTCGGCCTCGAGACGCTGCTCGCCGCGTTCACCTGCGCCGGCTTCGCGGCGCCGTCCGTCGTGGCCGGGCAGGCCCAACCCGACCCCGACTTCCCGACGGTGGCCTTCCCGAACCCGGAGGAGCCCGGGGCGCTCGACCTGCTGCGGCAGCTCTCGGTGGACGCCGACGTCGCGATCGCCAGCGACCCTGACGCCGACCGGATCGCCGTGATGGTGGGGGACAGGGCCCTGCGCGGTGACGAGACCGGCGTGCTGCTCGCCGACCACCTGCTCGCGCACGGCCTGCGCGGCCGCCTGGCCACGACCGTCGTCAGCTCGAGCATGCTCGGCAAGGTTGCGGCCTCCTACGGCGTCCCGTTCAGCGAGACCCTGACCGGCTTCAAGCACCTCGCCCGCGCCGGGGACGACCTGCTGTACGCCTACGAGGAGGCGCTCGGCGTCGCCGTCGCGCCGACGGTGGTGCGCGACAAGGACGGCATGTCGTCTGCCCTGCTCGTCGCCGAGATGGCCGCCGAGGAGAGGGCCCGCGGACGGACGCTGCTCGACCGGCTCGCCGACCTCGAGGCGCAGCACGGCCGGCACGAGACGCGACAGCTGTCCTACCGGGTCGACGACCTGTCGCTCATCGCGGCAGCCGTCGCCGACCTGCGGGCCGACCCGCCGACGGCGTACGGCGAGTTGGCCGTCACCGCGGTCGAGCAGCCGGCCGACGACGTGCTGGTGCACCGGCTCGAGCGCGGTCGCGTGGTCGTCCGGCCCAGCGGCACCGAGCCCAAGCTGAAGGCCTACCTCGAGCTCGTCGACCCCGAGCCCAAAGCGATGGACGCGCTCGCCGCCGCGGTCGACGCCCGCCTGGCCCTCGGCTGACCGAGCAGGCCCGGAGCGGCCACTAGCGTGACGGTCATGACCTGGACCCGCGAGGCGCTCGCCCGCACCGTCGACCACACCCTGCTCAAGCCCGAGTCGACCGACGCCCAGGTCGCCGCTCTGGCGGCCGAGGCGGCCGAGCTCGGGGTGTGGTCGATCTGCGTCAACGCCTCCCGCCTGCCCGTGACGACCGACCTGGTCGTCTGCACCGTCGTCGGCTTCCCCTCCGGCGCCCACCACCCCGAGGTCAAGGCCGCCGAGGCGGCGCTGGCCGTGCGCCACGGCGCCACCGAGGTCGACATGGTGATCGACCTCGGACGCGCGCTCGCCGGCGACTGGGACGCCGTCGAGGCCGACGTCGCCGCCGTGAAGTCGGGCTGCGGCGAGGTGCTGCTGAAGGTCATCCTGGAGACCGCGGCGCTCACGCCGGAGCAGGTCGTGGAGGCCTGCCGGCGCGCAGAGGCCGGTGGGGCGCAGTTCGTCAAGACGTCCACCGGGTTCCACCCGTCCGGGGGCGCCAGCGTCGAGGCCGTCCGGCTCATGCGCGAGACCGTCGGCGACCGGCTCGGTGTGAAGGCCAGCGGCGGCATCCGCGACACCGCCACGGCGCTGGCCATGCTCGACGCCGGCGCCTCGCGGCTGGGGCTGTCCGGGACCCGCGCGGTGCTCGCCGGCCTGCCTGCCTGAACCCCCTCCCACCCGCGGACGAACACCCTGCCGGCGGAAGGACGGCGGGAAGCGCTACGGGAGTTCGTGGTGCCTGCCGATGGGAAGGCACAGCACCACCACCGGACCGACGGAGGACACGACCATGACCCAGACGCTGCTCGCGCCGTCCGACCTCACCGCCATGGACCGCTGCGACCGCTGCGGGGCCCAGGCCTTCTTCCGGGCCGTCCTCACCACCGGTGAGCTGCTGTTCTGCGCCCACCACGGCCGGGAG
Source organism: Frankiales bacterium (assembly GCA_025966005.1). GTDB lineage: Bacteria > Actinomycetota > Actinomycetes > Mycobacteriales > SCTD01 > SCTD01. The sequence goes on along the minus strand of JAOPVV010000249.1, from coordinate 4,837 downwards.
TACGGCGACAAGCTCGCCGCCGCTGCCGTCCGCATCGAGGACCGCTCCGGCGAGGTCAACCGCAGGCCGAGCCCCGCCGCGTACTAGGACCCGACCGGTGGCAGGTCCATGACGGACCCGGCGCCGAACGCCTCACGTCCCTCTGCCGTCAGCAGCCAGACGGACTGCCGGCCCTGCACCGTCCAGCACCCGTCGTCCCAGACCAGCGCGGTGTCCTCGTCGACGCCGACGACGCTGACGTCGGCGGGAGCGCGCTCGAGGTAGCGCGTCACGAGGTCCGGCACCCACGACCCGAACCGGTCGAAGTGCGGGATCACGCGCAGCCGCGGGACGACACCGAGCCCGGGGTCGGCCTCGCGCAGGGGGTGCCGGATGTCGGGCACCCACGACGTCAGCGCCATCGCCCCGGCGCTGCAGCCGGCGAGGGCCGCGCCGTCCTGCCAGGCCCGCTCGACGGCCTTCCAGACCAGCGTGCCGCGCAGCGTGGCGGCGCAGTACGGCGGGCTGCCGCCGGACAGGTAGACCAGTCCGGCGCCCTCGACCAGCGCCGCGAGGTCGGGGTCGTCGGCGTCCTCGAGGTCGCGCACCACCACCGGGACCGCCTCGACGCCGAGCCGCTCGGCCTGCGCCCGGCCGAGCGCGGTCCAGCGGGCCAGCGACGCGGGACCCTCGGGCGCCGCCGCCGTCGGGATCTGGACGTACCGGGCAGGACGACCGGCGATCAGGCGCCTCTCGACGTCCGCCATGACCTCGAGGTACTCGCCGCTGCCGACGAGGGCGACCGGTCCAGGGGTCATGCGGCGAACGCTACCGTCGAGCCATGCCCTCCTCCCGCACGTACGACGTCGTCGTCCACGGCGCCACCGGCTTCGTCGGCCGGCTGACCGCCGCCTACCTGGCGAAGGCCGCGCCCGCCGGCACGCGCATCGCGCTGGGCGGCCGGTCGGCGCAGCGGCTCGAGGGCGTGCGGACCGAGCTCGGCGTCGACTGGCCGCTGGTGGTCGCCGACAGCTCCGACACCGCGGCGCTGCGGGCGCTCGCCGAGTCGACGACCGCCGTCGCCACGACCGTCGGGCCCTACGCGCGCTACGGGCTGCCGCTGGTCGAGGCGTGCGCCGCGGCCGGCACCCACTACGCCGACCTGACCGGTGAGGTGCTGTTCGTCCGCGACAGCGCCGACCGGTTCCACGACGCGGCGCGGGCGAGCGGCGCCCGGATCGTCCACGCGTGCGGCTTCGACTCGATCCCCTCCGACCTCGGCGTGCTGCTCACCGCCGAGCGGGCCAGGGCGGACGGCGCCGGGGAGCTCACCGACACGACCCTGCTGCTCGTGTCGGCCCGCGGCGGGGTCAGCGGCGGCACGATCGACTCGCTGCGCAACCAGGTCGACGTGATCACGTCGGACAGGGCGCAGCGCAAGGTGGTCGCCGACCCGTACGCCCTGAGCCCGGCCCGGGCGGCCGAGCCCGACCTCGGCGAGCAGGGCGACGCCCTCGGCGTCCGGCGCGAGGAGGGCCGGTGGACCGGACCGTTCGTCATGGCGCCGTTCAACACCCGGATCGTCCGGCGCAGCAACGCGCTGCAGGACTGGGCGTACGGCCGGTCCTTCCGGTACCGCGAGGTCATGGGCTTCGGCAGCACCCCCGTCGCCCCCCTGCTCGCGGCCGCCACGGCGGGTGGCGTGCTCGCGACCGGCCTCGGCCTCGCGTTCCGCCCGACGCGGCTGCTGCTCGACAAGGTGCTGCCGGCACCCGGCGAGGGCCCGAGCGAGAAGACCCGCGAGAAGGGGCACTTCACGGTCCAGGTGACCGCGTCGACGACCAGCGGCGCGCGCTACCGGACGACGGTGTCGGCCAAGGGCGACCCCGGCTACGCCGCGACCGCCGTGATGCTCGGTGAGAGCGCGCTGTCCCTGGCGCTGGACGACCTGCCCGCCGCGGCCGGAGTGCTGACGCCGGCGACGGCGATGGGCGACCCGCTCGCCGACCGGCTCCGCGCCGCCGGCTTCACCCTGACGACCGAGCGGCTCTGACGGCCGCGAGCAGGACGGCAGCGAGCAGGACGGCGGCGAGCAGGACGGCGGCGAGCACGACGACGGCGGCTCAGCCCACGCGGACGGCGCGCACGTCCAGGTCGAGGTCGAGGTAGCGGCCGACCAGCCCCCTGCTGCCGGTCACCCCGAAGGCGTGGCGGTCGACGTGCTCCGCGCGGCCGTGCAGGTGCAGCCCGTCCGCCTCCTGCTCGACGCGGTCGACGACGACCTCCACCGGCGACGCGGTCCCGTGGGCGACGACCTGGCCGCCCAGGCGCCAGGCCCCGGCCTCCTGGCGCAGCCCGTCGCTGCGGAAGGTGATGGTCGGGAAGTGCTCGACGTCCAGCAGCCCGGCCGAGCGCACGTCCCGGTCGCGCTTGGCCACTCCTGAGCGGAAGCTCGCGGCGTCGATCGTGACCCGCGCGGTGGACCCCTCGGGCGGGTCCGTGACGCTCAGCTCGCCGTCGGTGACGGTGAAGGTGGCGTGGACGGTCCCGAGGCCGAACATGTGCTTGCCGGAGTAGCCGACGGACGAGCGCGCCGGGTCGATCCGGTAGGTCGCCGGGGCCGGCGCGGCGACGGGCGAGGGGTCGTCGGCGGTCATCGGGGCTCCTCCGGTCGGTCGTCCACCCATTGCAGCACCGTGCCGACCGGCCCACCAGAGGCGTCCGTCGGGCGGGTGGAGCATGCTGGCAGCGCCAGCGCCGACCCGAGGAGACCGTGCCCATGTCGCTGTCCGCCAAGACGACCCAGACCGTCACCCGGGCGGGCGCCGGTGGGTTGACGACGCCGGTCGTGCAGCTCTCGCTCACCGAGCTCGCCACCGTGGCGATGCTGGTCGAGGGGGCGCACACCATGGACTCGGAGCAGTCACGGCTCGCGCTGGCTCGCGAGGACGTCCTCAGCTCGGCCCTGCGCCAGCTCAAGCGCGCGCTGGTCGAGGCCGGCGCCGTGCAGGACGGCCCGGGCTGGCGGCCTCGCGCCGACTGAGCGCGGCCGCCCCCTCAGCCGACGAAGCGGAGGATCTGCGACCAGGCCCGGGCGCAGGCGTCCTCGTGCTCGGCGAACGACCGGTCGAAGAACGAGTGCGGCGCGCCGTCGAGCACGACGAGCTCGACCGGCACGCGCGCCCCGGCGGAGCGCGCCAGCGCCTCGGCGTCGCTGACCGGCAGGTGCGCGTCGGCGCCGGCGACCAGCATCAGCAGGGGCGCGGTCATCCCCTCGACGGCGTCCTCGGCGAGCGACACCCGGCCGTAGAAGCCGATGCAGCCGGTCAGGCCGGGAGTGTCGGCGGACTGCCGCCAGGAGTACCCGCCGCCGAGGCAGAAGCCGACCGTGAAGATCCGGGTGGCTCCGCGCTCGCGCAGCTGCGCCACGCCGGCCGCGACGTCGGCCGCGACCCCGTCCGGCGTCATCTGCTGGACGTGCGGCGTGAAGGCGAAGTCCTCGCTGCGGTCGTCGCCCTCGGCGGTGCGCCCGAACCAGTCGACGGCGACCGCCTCGGCGCCGGTCTCGGCGAAGCGCACGGCGAGCTGCCGGTAGTACTCGTGCAGCCCGCGGACGTCCGGCAGCACGACGATCCCGACGCCGCTGGGCGCGGTGGGGCGCGCCTCGTGCGCCAGCACACGGGTGCCGTCGGCCGCGGCCAGCTCGAGCGGGCCGTCGGAGGCGGCGGGCACCGCGTCCGGGGCGGCGGGCGGGCGGCTGGCGTCGCTGTGGCACATGCGGGCTCCTCGGGTCAGGGCGCCTGAACCGTACGTCCGGGGGCGTCGGCCCGCTCAGCCCTGACAGGGACCCGTCGACCCTGGAGGCACCATGACCACCACCCAGCCCCGCCGCTCACCGTCGTCCAGCCCGGTGAGGGCCGCAGCGGCTTGCTCGGCACCATCGGCGTCGACTTCACGATCTGGGGCGCTGACCGGGGGCTGACCGAACTGCTCAGCGGCGGCCCACCCGACCCGGACTGGCTGCCGGACGTGGTCCGCCGGTACGGCCTCACGCCGCCCGGCGGAGACCCGGAGGCGTCAGGTCGCGTCGGCGATCCCGTACAGCCGCAGCACCGCGGTGCGCAGCGCGACGGCGTCGAGCTCGCCGAACGGCCCGCCCGGGTAGTCGATCGCCCAGACGTGCATCATCTCGCCGGTCGTGCCGACCGCCGACCCGGGCGGGCAGCCGCCCCCGGGGAGCTGGGTGAGGGCGATGCCCTGGGCCGGGTGGAGGCAGAGGTCGTCGTGGGCGTGCCAGGGCGTCAGCGAGCCGCCGACGGCCGGCCCGTGGCGGCCCTTCGGCACCGTGTACATGCCCCCGACGAGCAGCTCGCCGCCGCCGGGCACTACGACGTACAGCAGCGACTCGATGCGCTGCGCAACGACCTCGCGGCCGTCCCGGGCGTAGGCCGGGTTCAGGTAGTGCAGGAGCGTGCCGCCGTCGTCGTGCACCACCCGGTAGCCGTCGGCCCGGGCGACCGAGGCGAGGGCGTACCGCGGCATCGTCGCGTGCGAGGCCCGGAGCAGCTCGTCGGCCGCGGCGCGCTGCGCGGCCGTCGGCGGCGTGCTGTCCACCGGCCCGTGCGCGTGCCCGGTGGCCCGTGCCCACCCGGCTCCGGCGGTCGCGTCGGGGGTGGCGTGAGGGGTGGTGTGAGAGCCGGCGTGACCGGACGGGGCGTGCGACTCGGGCGGGTGGCTGTCGCCGTCCGCGTGGGCGCCGTCGACGGCGGCCTCCGGCTCGCCGCTCTCGAGCCGGCCCACCTGGGCCTGCTCGTGTGCCGTGGCGTGCCCCGCCCCGTCGTGCCCTCCGCCGTCGTGC
>JAOPVV010000154.1 GCA_025966005.1 Frankiales bacterium | reverse complement strand
CGGCAGACGGCGGGAACGGGCGCGGCTCTGCCAAGAGCCGCCGGGCCCGCCTGGCGCTCCAGCGGATCGACCCCTGGTCGGTGTTCCTGTACACGCTGCTGTCGTCGGTGTTCCTCGGTGTGGCCCTGATCGTCGCGGCGTTCGTGCTGTATGTGGTGCTCGGGGCGCTCGGCGTCCCCGAGACCGTCAACGACCTGTACGTCGAGCTGACGGACGCCTCGTCACCGCTGCTGACCTCCGGTCGGGTGCTGGCCGCGACGGCCGTCCTCGCGGCGGTCAACGTCGTGCTGCTCACGCTCCTGGCGACCCTCGCAGCGCTGCTGTACAACCTCTGCGCCTCGTTCACCGGTGGCATCGAGGTCACGCTGGGGGAGCGGGACAGCTGACCGGGCTCTCGATCGTGTAGTCTCGCCGACCGTGCCCGAGCACGTCCGGGGCCTGTAGCTCAGCTGGTTAGAGCGCATCCCTGATAAGGATGAGGCCGGAGGTTCAAGTCCTCCCAGGCCCACCCCCGGAACCGCCCCACCCTCGAGGAGTGACCGTGCGACGACCCGCTCTCCTCGTGGCGCTGCTGTCGGCCGTGGCCGTCCTGGTGCGCCGCCGCACCCGCTCCGGCCAGGCCGAGAAGGACCTCTGGACCGAGGCGACCAGCGCCCCGGACCTGCGCTAGCCGCACCACCGGCCGCCGCTCGTCGGCGGCCCCGCCGGGGGCCATAGCTCAACTGGCAGAGCACCGCCTTTGCAAGGCGGGGGTTCGGGGTTCGAGTCCCCGTGGCTCCACCCGTCCCGTGCACAGATCCTCCGGACCAGCCGCGTGGGGGCCGTTCGGCGGCTAACGTCCGGCTGCCGTCGTGCCGATGGCTTCTCGACGGAGGACCCTCCGTCCGTCCGGGCGTCCTCCCGGCCGTGAGGACCCGTCCTAGCCGGGTGCGGGAGTGCGGATGACCAGCGGCCGTACGCGACACGGGACGCCCGTCGTCCCCGCGTGCGCCGTGTCGCGGCCGTGCACCGGGCTCCGGTGGTGAGGCCACCGCTGCGGGTGCGTCCGACGCCGTCCGACGCCACACCGTCGTCCAGCCGCAGCACCGACGCCGTCCCCTTGTCCGAGCGGTTCCGCGTCACCCAGCTGCTGCGCGCCGCCGCGGTCGCGCTGCTGCTGGTCTGCGCGGCGCTGGCGCCGGAGGCCCTGCAGCCCCGGCTCTCCGAGGCGCTGACAGCCACGCTGGCGTACGCGGTCGCGGTCGGCGCCGCCGAGGTGCTGCGGCGCCTGGTGAGCCGCCGAGCGGTCGCGGTCTTCAGCGGCCTGCTCATCGTCGACGGGGTGTGGCTCGCCGCCGCGATGCACCTCACGGGTGGACTGCAGAGCCCCGTGCGCTTCGCGATCCTGCTGCACCTGGGCGCCGTCGCCCTGCTGGCGTCCTACCGCACCTGCCTGAAGCTGGCCCTGTGGCACTCGCTGCTCATGTGGGTCGTGTTCCAGGCCCAGCAGGGCTCCGGGGGGCGCGACGGCGTGCTGGCGCCGACCACGCCGGCGCTCGAGTTCGGCCCGTCCGACGGACAGCAGCTCGCCGTCCTCGTCACGGTCCTGTGGCTGGTCGCCGTCTCCACCTCGGCCCTGTCGGCCATCAACGAGCGCGAGCTGCGCCGGCGACGGGGCGACCTCGAGGCGCTGACCGAGCTCGCCGAGGCGCTCGAGAAGGCGGCCGACTCCGGAAGCGTCGCGCGCAGCCTGCTCGACAGCGTGGTCGACAGCCACGGCTTCGCCCGGGGCCTGGTCCTGGCCGGTCCCGACGGGCAGCTGCCCGTCCTGGCGTCGTACGGGCTCGACGACGCCACCGCGCGGCGCCCGGGTCGGCCGGGCAAGAGCGAGGTCGTCGAGCAGGCCCACCGGACGCACACCACGCTTCTCGTCGAGGAGCTGCTGGAGGAGGGCGACGCCTGGCTGACCGCGCTGCTGCCGTCGGCGCGCAACCTGGTCGTCGTCCCGCTGGCGGCCGAGGGCCGCTCGGTCGGCGCGCTCGTCCTCGAGCAGGGCCAGCACCACGGCGGACGCATCCAGCGCCGGGTCGTCGCGGGCCTGGAACGCTCGGCGTCCTACGGCGCGCTCGCGCTGCGCAACGCCTGGCTGCTCGAGCAGGTCCAGCGCCTGGCCGCCACCGACGGTCTCACCAAGATCGCGAACCGGCGAACCTTCGAGTCGACGCTGGAGCGCGAGGTCGCTCGGGCGACCCGCAGCGGCGACCACGTCAGCCTCGTGATGATCGACATCGACCACTTCAAGCTGCTGAACGACGACCACGGTCACCCGGCCGGCGACGAGGTGTTGCGCAACGTGGCCTTCGCGCTGTCCTGCGAGTGCCGGGACTTCGACATCGCCGCTCGCTACGGCGGCGAGGAGTTCGCCGTCGTGCTGCCCGGCTGCGGTCCGGACGAGGCGCTGACCATCGCCGACCGGTTGCGCCGCGCGGTCGCCCTGGCCCCGGCGGTCGTCCCGGTCACCGCCAGCGCGGGCGTCGCGACCTTCCCGACCCACGCCAGCGACGCCGACGCCCTGGTGCGCGCCGCTGACGACGCCCTCTACGAGAGCAAGCGCAGCGGCCGGGACCGCACCACCGCCTCGAGCGGCTCACGGTCCGAGACGCAGGTCGACGCCCTGCTGCGCCGGGCCGTCTCCCAGCGACTGGGCCGCGGCACCCAGACCACCGGCTCGTCCTCGGCGGGCGGCCAGTCGTCCGGTTCCCCGATGTCCGGGCCGCCGTCGTCCGGGCCCCCGTCCTCCGGCACCTCGTCGTCCGGGCCCCCGACGACCGAGGCCGCAGACGCCTGCGCTGCCCCGACCCCGGTGCCGGCCGTCGCGCCCGCCGTCCCCCACCGGACGACCTGAGGCCGCACGACCCGCAGGGCGGCGAGCTGTCGGGCGACGAGCGGACGAGCGGACGAGCGGACGGACTAGAGCTCGAAGGTCGGCGAGCTCACCGGCGGCGAGGGCTTCGGCGCTCCGGCCGGACGCTCCTGCTCCTCGCCGGGTGGGACCGCGTCCGCGGTCGCGGGCGCCGCTGTCGCGGCCGCGGCC
>JAOPVV010000153.1 GCA_025966005.1 Frankiales bacterium | reverse complement strand
GTCTCGTCGCTTAGCAGCGCGACGCTCGCGATTGTGGAGGCGGCGGCGGTTGCAATGAGCGAGGTGTTCCAAGCCCGGTTACGGGCTGCGAGGCGCTTAGAAGCCCTTAGTCGAGCGAGGTAGGTCTTGTAGCTCTTTTCACTGAGTGCGAAGAGCAGGGCCTGGGTCGTGGCTGCGGGTGTCGTCATGTCGTCACGGTGGAGTCGCAACCGCGCAGACGCGGCGGACATGGAGGGGGGGGCGCACGCCCCGCATTCTTGCGCACAACGCGATCGACTTCGTCGCCAACCCCCCCCTTCGGAGCTCGAAGGCGCAAGCGCCGGACGTTAGAGAACCATCCATCTCCCTTCCCCCCGACCGGATCATCGTCGGCGAAGTGCGGCAGGAAGAGGCCCTGGACCTGCTGATCGCCCTGAACTCGGGGCTGCCAGGGATGTGCTCGATCCACGCCAACTCGGCCCGCGAGGCGATCGTCAAGCTGTGCACCCTGCCTCTGCTGGCGGGGGAGAACGTGGGCCACGCCTTCGTCCTGCCGACCGTCGCCTCGTGCGTCGACGTCGTCGTGCACACGGCCAAGGACGGCACCGGCCACCGCCGTGTCCGCGAGGTCGTCGCGGTGCCCGGTCGCGTCGAGGGCGACGTCGTCGAGGTCGCCGACCTGTTCACCACGCGCGGTGGGCGGCTGGTCCGGGCCGACGGGTACCCGCCTCACCAGGAGCGCTTCGAGTGGGCCGGGCTCGACCTGCCGTCGCTGCTGGCCCACGACGGCGGGCTGTGACGTGGGCGCGCTGCTGGGGCTGCTGTTCGGGCTGGGCTGCCTGCTGGTGTGGCGGTCCGGTGCGCGGGCGCCGGTCTCGTCGCCGCCCGGCCGGGCGGGATGGTCGCAGCGCACCGGTGACCTGCTCGCGCAGGCCGGCATCGAGGGGGTCTCGCCGCGGCAGTTGCTCGCCGCCAGCTCCGCCCTCGGGCTGGCCGTCCTCGTCCTGGTGCTCGGGACGTCGCAGGTCCCCGTCATCGCGGTCCTGTTCGGGTCGTTCGCGTCCCTGCTGCCCGTGGTCGTCGTGCGGCGGCGCCGGACCCAGCGGTCGGTCGAGCTGCGGGAGGTGTGGCCGGAGGCCGTCGACAACCTGGCCAGCGGCGTGCGTGCCGGCCTGTCTCTGCCCGAGGCGCTCACCCAGCTCGGCGTGCGCGGGCCCGAGCAGCTGCGGTCGCCGTTCCGCCGCTTCGGCGAGGACTACCGGGCGACGGGCCGGTTCGGCGAGAGCCTCGACGCCCTCAAGGCGGCGCTGGCCGACCCGGTCGGCGACCGCGTCGTCGAGGCGCTGCGGATGGCCAGGGAGGTCGGCGGCACCGACCTCGGCCGGCTGCTGCGGACGCTGTCGACGTTCCTGCGCGAGGACGCCCGCACCCGCGCCGAGCTCGAGACCCGGCAGGGCTGGACGGTGAACGCGGCGCGCCTGGCGTTGTGCGCCCCGTGGGTCCTGCTGCTGCTCCTGTCGACCCAGCCCGACGCGGTCCAGGCGTACGACACCGCTGCCGGCACGGTCGTGCTGCTCGTCGGCGGAGGGGTCAGCCTGCTGGCCTACCGCGTGATGCTGCGGATCGCCAGGCTGCCGAGCGAGCGCCGGGTCCTGCGATGACGGCGATGACGGCGATGACGGCGGTGCGGCGATGAGCGTCACCGCCGGCGTGCTGCTCGGCGCGACCGCAGGGTCGGGCCTGCTGCTGGCGGCCAGCGGACTCCCGGCGGCGCGGCGCCCCTCGCTCGACGACCGCCTCGGGCCCTACCTGCGCGACACGCCCCGGCCGTCCCGGCTGCTCAGCCAGAGCGGGTCGCTGACCCCGTTCCCGACGCTCGAGCGGGTCCTGCGTCCGGTGCTCGCCGACGGCGTGCGGCTGCTCGAGCGCTGGGTCGGCGGGCTGGCCAGCGTCCGGCGTCGGCTCGAGCAGCTCGGCGGGGACACCAGCGTCGAGCAGCTCCGCACCGAGCAGCTGCTGTGGGGAGGCGCCGGTCTGGCGGCGGCACTGTGCTTCTCCCTGCTCCGCGTGCTTGGCGGGGCACCTGCCGATCCGTTGGCGGTCCTCGGCCTCGCCGTCGTCCTGGTGCTCGCCGGGGTGCTCGGCCGCGACCGCTGGCTGACCCGTCAGGTCGCCCAGCGCGAGCAGCGGATGCTCGAGGAGTTCCCCACCGTCGCCGAGCTGCTCGCACTTGCCGTCACCGCCGGCGAGGGGCCGGTCGGCGCGCTCGAGCGGGTGCACCGCACGTCCGGCGGCGAGCTGAGCCGCGAGCTCGGCCGCGCCCTCGGCGAGGCCCGCGCGGGCGCGTCCCTGGTGCAGGCCCTCGACGGCATCGCCCGCCGCACCTCGCTGGCACCGCTGGCCCGCTTCGTCGACGGTGTCGCCATCGCCGTCGAGCGAGGGACGCCGCTGGCGGAGGTGCTCCGCGCCCAGGCCGTCGACGTCCGGGAGGCCGGGAAGCGGTCGCTGCTCGAGTCGGCCGGGCGCCGCGAGATCGCGATGATGGTCCCGGTCGTGTTCCTCGTCCTGCCGGTCACGCTGCTGTTCGCGCTGTTCCCCGGCTTCTACGGGCTCTCGCTCGTCACCTCATGACGCCCGAACACCGCAGCACGCCCGACCCCCTGCAGCACCCGACTCCCGGAGGAACCGTGCCCGACCGCCTGCTGCCCCTGGTGCTGCTCATCGCGCTGCAGACCCGCGTGACGGGACGCGACCGCGAGCGCGGAGACGTCCCCGGCTGGGTGCTGATCACGCTGATGACGGCCGGCATCGTCACCGTCCTGTGGAGCTTCGCCGGCCCGCGGATGCTCGAGATCCTCACCGACGCCCTGGACGCCGTCGCGCCGGGCGGCGGCTGAGCCGTGCGGGACGAGGGCAGCAGCACCGTCGAGTTCACCCTCGTGTCGGTGCTCCTGCTCGGCCTGTTCCTGGCCGTCCTGCAGCTCGGCTTCGTCCTGCACACCCGCAACGTGCTGGTCGCCTCCGCGCAGGAGGGCGCCCGGTACGGCGCGAACGCCGACCGCGGTACAGCGGACGCACGCGAGCGGACGCGGGAGGTCGTCAGCACCGCGCTGTCCACCTCGGTGGCGGACCGCATGAGGTACGAGGCCGAGCAGGTCGTCCGCGACGGCGTCGTGACCGTCGAGGTGACGGTCCGCGGTCCGCTCCCGCTGGTCTTCCTGCCGGCCGGTCCGCTGTCGCTGACCGTGCGCGGTCATGCGCTCGAGGAGGCCCGGTGAGGCAGCCGTCCGGCGACGACGGGAACGCGCTCGTCGAGTTCTCCTACCTGGCCGTGCTGCTCATGGTGCCGCTGGTCTACGTGCTGCTGACCGTGTTCCAGGTGCAGCGGGCGGCGTTCGGCGTGACCGAGGCGGCGCGTCAGGCCGGCCGGGCGTACGCCACCGCCGACGACCCCGCGCAGGGGGCTGCCCGGGCGCGGTTCGCGGCCGAGCTCGCACTGCGCGACCAGGGGCTCGAGCTGTGCGCGTCCTGCCTGCGCCCGCCCACGGGCGCGCTGGTGCCGGGCGCGACGATCAGCGTCCGTGTCGAGCACCGGGTCGTGCTGCCCCTGGTCGGCGGGCTGTTCGACGGAGCCGTACCGGCGACCATCCCCGTCCGCGCCACCCACCTCGAGGTGGTCGACCGGTTCCGCGAGGCGCCGTGAGTCCGCGGCGCGACGACGAGGGGACGGTCCTCGTGCTGGTGCTCGGGTTCACGATGGTGCTGGCGCTGCTGGTCGGGGTGGTCGTGAACGTCTCGGCGGCGGTGCTGGCGCGCCGGTCGGTGTCCGGTGCGGCGGACGGCGCCGCGGTCGCGGCGGCGCAGGCGCTCGACGTCGAGGCGCTCTACCGCGCCGGCCTGCCGGGGGAGCGGCTGCCGCTGTCGCAGGCCGACGCCCAGCGCCGCGTCGCCGCGTACGGCGCGCAGGTCGCGCCCGACCAGCCGGGGCTGCGGCTCACCGTGACCGTCGACGGCTCGACCGCGAGCGTGCTGGCCGTGCGGGAGGTCCGGCTGCCCTTCGGCCGGCTGCTCGGGCTGCGCCCGCTGCGGGTCGAGGCCACCGCCCGGGCCCGGGCGCCCGTCGCTCCCTGAGGGGGCGCGCCGCCGCTAGGCTGCTCTCTCGTGCCCGCCGACCGCAGTAGCGACCTCGCGGCGCTCAGCGCCACGCTCACCAGCATCGAGAAGGTGCTGGACGTCCCCCGCCTGCGCATCGAGCTGTCGGACCTCGAGGCCCAGGCCGGCGAGCCCGGGCTGTGGGACGACGCTGAGAAGGCGCAGGAGGTCACGACCCGGCTGTCGACCGTCCAGAGCGACATCCAGCGGGTCGAGGGCTACCGCTCCCGGCTCGACGACCTCGCCGTGCTGTTCCAGATGGCCGCCGAGGAGGACGACGAGGGCGTCGCCGCCGAGGCCGAGGGTGAGCTGGCGACCCTGCAGCGCGAGATCAGCAGCCTCGAGGTCCGCACCCTGCTGTCGGGCGAGTACGACCAGCGGCACGCGCTCGTCCAGATCACCCCGGGCGCGGGCGGCGTCGACAGCCAGGACTGGGCGCTGATGCTCTGGCGCATGTACTACCGCTGGGCGGAGCGGCACGGCTACGAGCTCGACGTCCTCGAGTGGCAGGAGGCCGAGGAGGCCGGCGTCAAGAGCGTCGTGTTCCAGGTCAGGGTGCCGTACGCCTACGGCACGCTCGCCGGGGAGCACGGCGTGCACCGGCTCGTCCGCATCTCGCCGTTCGACAACCAGGCCCGCCGCCAGACCTCGTTCGCGATGATCGACGTCACGCCCGTCGTCGACGTGGCCGACGCTGTCGAGGTCGACGAGAAGGAGATCCGGGTCGACGTCTTCCGCTCCAGCGGGCCGGGCGGCCAGGGCGTCAACACGACCGACTCGGCGGTCCGCATCACGCACCTGCCGAGCGGCATCGTCGTCTCCTGCCAGAACGAGCGCTCGCAGATCCAGAACCGCGCCGCGGCGATGGTCGTGCTGCAGACCAAGCTGCTCGAGCGCAAGCGCGAGGAGGAGGCCGCGCAGATGGACGCCATCCGCGGCACCAAGGCCGACGTCGCCTTCGGCTCGCAGATCCGCAACTACGTCCTGCACCCGTACCAGATGGTCAAGGACCTGCGGACCGGGATGGAGTCGGGGGCGACCGGGCCGGTGCTCGACGGCGAGATCGACGACTTCGTCGAGGCCGCGATCCGCTGGCGCCGCACCGGCGACGAGGGCGCAGCAGCCAGCTGAGACGGGACGGAACCGCAGCCGCTGCGTCGACGTCCCACCCCCGACCTGAAGGGGGTTGATCATGAACGTCGTGCGACGTGGAAGTGCTGTCCTCGCGGTGACCGGTGTCGTCCTGCTCGGTCCGGTGGGGCCGGTGAGCGCCTCGACGCAGGAGCTGCCCCCGGACGACCCGTCGATCAGCGAGCAGCAGGTCGACGAGCAGGCCACGCCCACCGTCGTGCTCGACGACGCCGGCGCCGGCGGCTGCGAGCAGGACCCGGTGATCTGCCAGTCCGGGGTGGCGCCCACCTCCGTCGGCGGTGGGGCGCAGCTGCCGCGCACCGGCGCGGGCGACCGGCTGCTCGTGACCGGCGCGGTCGGTGCCGCCCTGCTGCTCGCCGGCGCGGGAGCCGTCACCGCCGGCCGACGCCGCACCGCCTGACGCACGCACCCCCGACCGGGGCGGGCCGACCGGCCCGCCCCGGTCGAGCCCGGCCCTCGCAGCAGCGCAGACGACGAGGCGCGCGGAAAGGCCGTGGGGGAGAGCGCGACGGGTCCGCGTGCACCACGCCGTCGCCGCGACCGCCGAACGGGCAGCACCACCCACCACCCACCACCCCCGCGCGCCGTCACAGCCGACTGACAGCCCGGCGACCTAGACTCGCCCTCTGTGATCCGCCTCGAGCACGTGAGCAAGAGCTACCCCACGAGCACGCGGCCGGCCCTGGACGACGTCACGGTCGACATCGAAAAGGGCGAGTTCGTCTTCCTCGTCGGCAGCAGCGGCAGCGGGAAGTCCACCTTCCTGCGCCTGCTGCTCAAGGAGGAGGTGCCCAGCGGCGGCACCGTCCACGTCGCCGGCAAGGACCTCGGCAAGCTGTCGCAGTGGAAGGTCCCGGCGCTGCGCCGGTCGATCGGCTGCGTGTTCCAGGACTTCCGGCTGCTGCCGAACAAGACCGTCTTCCAGAACGTCGCGTTCGCCCTCGAGGTGATCGGCAAGTCCTCCCACGTCGTCGACAAGGTCGTGCCGGAGGTGCTCGAGCTCGTCGGCCTCGAGGGCAAGGCCAGGCGCATGCCCGACGAGCTGTCCGGCGGCGAGCAGCAGCGCGTCGCGGTGGCCCGCGCCTTCGTCAACCGGCCGATGATCCTCATCGCCGACGAGCCGACCGGGAACCTCGACCCGACGACGTCCGTCGGCATCATGAAGCTGCTCGACCGGATCAACCGCACCGGTACGACGGTCGTGATGGCCACCCACGACTCGGGCATCGTGGACCAGATGCGCAAGCGCGTGATCGAGCTCGAGGAC
>JAOPVV010000138.1 GCA_025966005.1 Frankiales bacterium | reverse complement strand
GAGCTGCTGAACAAGTACGTCGGCGAGACCGAGCGGCACATCCGGCTGATCTTCCAGCGCGCCCGCGAGAAGGCGTCCGAGGGCACCCCGGTCATCGTCTTCTTCGACGAGATGGACTCGATCTTCCGCACCCGCGGGTCGGGCGTCAGCTCCGACGTCGAGACCACGATCGTCCCGCAGCTGCTGTCGGAGATCGACGGCGTCGAGACCCTCGAGAACGTCGTCGTCATCGGCGCGTCCAACCGCGAGGACATGATCGACCCGGCGATCCTGCGGCCCGGGCGGCTCGACGTGAAGATCAAGATCGAGCGGCCGGACGCCGAGGCCGCGCGCGACATCTTCGGCAAGTACATCCGCACCGACCTGCCGCTGCACGCCGACGACCTCGCCGAGCACGGCGGCAGCCGCGAGGCCACGGTGGCGGCGATGATCCAGCGCACCGTCGAGCGGATCTACTCCGAGGACGAGGAGAACCGCTTCCTCGAGGTCACCTACGCCAACGGCGACAAGGAGGTCCTGTACTTCAAGGACTTCAACTCCGGCGCGATGATCGAGAACATCGTCGCCCGCGGCAAGAAGATGGCGATCAAGGACTTCCTCGAGACCGGCGGCAAGGGGCTGCGCCTGCAGCACCTCATGACGGCGTGCATCGACGAGTTCAAGGAGAACGAGGACCTCCCGAACACCACCAACCCCGACGACTGGGCCCGGATCTCGGGCAAGAAGGGCGAGCGGATCGTCTACATCCGCACGCTCGTCACCAGCTACAAGGGCTCGGAGACCGGGCGCTCCATCGACACCGTCGCCAACACCGGGCAGTACCTCTAGCGCGTGGGCGACAGGCGGGGCCCGGACGGCCCCCGCCGCAGGCGTACTCGCGCGTCACCGGCCCGGAGCGCTTCGAGCCCGTGGTCGCGGAGGCCGAGCGCCTGGTCGCCGACCTGGCCGAGCGGTACGACATGGTGCTGGCACCCGCCGAGCACCCCGAGGCCGAGCGCGCCGTCCGGCTGGTCCCGGCGCGGGGAGCCCCGCTGGTCCTCGGCGTCACCTCCCTCCCGGGGCTCGTCCTGCAGGCCGGCACCTGGGCGGGCCCCGAGATGCTGCCGCAGTGCGGGTGCGACGCCGGCGCCGAGACCGCAGACGACGTGGTCGGGCGCGTGCACGACCGGGTAGCCGCGGTCGTGACCGGCCGGATGACCGAGCACCTACCCGCCGTCGGCGCCGGCTGAGGATTACCTGGCGGCACGACGACGGACACGAGGGCAGCACCGAGCCGCTGAACCGCGAGCGCTTCGCCGCGCTCGCCGGCCGGGCCCCCGTCGGCCGGCGGACCTGGCCCGCCTGGCCGTTGCGGGCCAGGTCCGGACCCCACGACCTAGGCTCGAGGCATGACCACCCGCCGCGTCATGGGGATCGAGACCGAGTACGGCGTGTCCGTGCCCGGGCAGCCGTCGAGCGGCGCCATGGTCGCCTCCTCGCAGGTCGTCAACGGCTGGGCGAGCGGGATGGCCGACGGGCCGGCTCGCTCGCGACGCACCCGCTGGGACTTCGAGGAGGAGAACCCGCTGCGCGACGCGCGGGGCTTCGACGTCGGGACGTCCGACCACACCGCCGGTGAGCCCGAGGACGAGCTGGGGCTCGCCAACGTCATACTCACCAACGGGGCCCGGCTCTACGTCGACCACGCGCACCCGGAGTACTCCGCCCCCGAGGTCACCAACCCGCGCGACGCGGTGCTGTGGGACAAGGCGGGGGAGCGGGTCATGGCACGCGCCGCCGAGCGGGCGCAGCTCGTGCCCGGCACCGCACCGATCCTGCTGTACAAGAACAACACCGACAACAAGGGCGCGTCGTACGGGACGCACGAGAACTACCTGATGGCCCGCCAGACGCCCTTCGCCGAGATCGTCCGGCACCTGACGCCGTTCTTCGTCAGCCGCCAGGTGGTCACCGGCGCGGGCCGGGTCGGCATCGGGCAGGACGGCCGCCACGACGGGTTCCAGCTCAGCCAGCGGGCCGACTTCTTCGAGGTCGAGGTCGGGCTCGAGACCACCCTCAAGCGGCCGATCATCAACACCCGCGACGAGCCGCACGCCGACCCCGACAAGTACCGCCGCCTCCACGTGATCATCGGGGACGCGAACCTGTCCGAGGTGTCGACCTACCTCAAGGTCGGCACGACGGCGCTGGTGCTGTCGATGATCGAGGACGGCTGGCTGACCCAGAACGGCATCGACCTCACGGTCGACGGGCCGGTCACCGCGCTGCGGGCGGTCTCGCACGACGCGTCGCTGGCGCACCGGGTGACCCTGCGCGACGGTCGGTCGATGACGGGCGTGCAGCTGCAGATGGAGTACCTCGAGCAGGCGCGCAAGCACGTCGAGGACCGGCTGGGCACCGATGCCGACGCGCAGACCCTCGATGTCCTGGCCCGATGGGAGTCCGTGCTCGACCGGCTCGCGACCGACCCGATGTCGCTGTCCGGCGAGCTCGACTGGGTCGCCAAGCTCGAGCTGCTGGAGGGGTTCCGCGAGCGCGAGGGCCTGGACTGGAGCGCCCCCAAGCTGCACCTGGTCGACCTGCAGTACAGCGACGTCCGGGCCGAGAAGGGCCTGTACAACCGGCTCGTCGCGCGCGGGAGGATGCAGCGGATCCTCACCGAGGACGAGGTGACGCGCGCGGTCGACAGCCCGCCCGAGGACACCCGCGCGTACTTCCGCGGCGAGTGCCTGTCGCGCTACCCCTCCGAGGTCGCCGCCGCGTCCTGGGACTCCGTGATCTTCGACGTCGGACGCGAGTCGCTGCAGCGGGTCCCGATGCTCGAGCCGCTGCGGGGGACCAAGGCGCACGTCGGGCCGCTGCTGGACCGCTCGAAGACTGCCGTCGAGCTCGTCGAGGCGCTGTCCGGACGTCGCTGACCGAACGGGCGCCCTGCCCCCTCACCGACCGCTGACCTTCCCCTCGTCCAGGTCCGCACGGCGCGGCGCCCGGCACGACGGCCGGATCCCCGCGAGACGCGGACCCGGGGGGCTGCACGGCGGTGGTCCTCCCGTCGTCCGCCCGGCCGCGGCGTGCCGGGGGGTGGCGCGGGGAGGATGCCTGGAGAGAC
>JAOPVV010000120.1 GCA_025966005.1 Frankiales bacterium | reverse complement strand
GCCTCGTGCCGCCAGCTGCACCGCCGCGCCAGGCTGGCGCTCGGGCCGGACCAGCCCGCGGCGGCCGACCGGCGCGCGGTCCTCGACCGCTTCCTGGACGCGCTGGCGTCCGGCGACGTCATGCTGGTCGCCTCGCTGCTCGTCGACGACGCCGTGCTCGTGTCGGACGGCGGCGGGGTCGTGTCGGCCGCCCGACGGCTCGTGGTCGGCGCCGACCGCGTGGCGCGCTTCTTCCTCGGCCTGCTGCAGAAGGGCGAGCCGGTCGAGGTCGAGGTGGCGGAGGTCAACGGCGGGCCGGCCGTGGTCGCCCGGCGCGGTGGCGTCGTGACGCAGGTGCTGGTGCTCGACGCCGTCGGCGACCGGGTCCGCCGGCTGCTGCTCGTCTCGAATCCCGAGAAGCTGCAGGCTTTCTCGTGAGGGTGACCGGGCTGTCGCTGTCGTACGGGTCACACGTTGTGCTCGACGACGTGACCGTCGAGGTCGCGCCGGGCGAGCTGGTGGTGCTCACGGGCGAGGACGGCTGCGGGACGTCGAGCCTGCTGCGGCTGCTGCCCGGCGCCCTGCTCGAGACGCCGCCCGGGTCGGAGTGGGCGCCGTCCGACGTCGTCCCCGCCTCCCCCGCGCTGGCCGCGCTGGGCGCCGACCACCTGGTCGGCCGGACGCTCGAGGTCATGTCGAACGGCGAGCGCCAGCGGGTCCGGCTGGCGAGCGTCATGGACGAGCCGGTGCTGCTGCTCGACGACGGCCTGGGCTACCTCGACCTCGCCGGGGTGCACCGCCTGCTGCTCCTGCTGCGCGCCCGGACCGACGCCGGCGCCGCCGTGCTCCTGGTCGCCAAGGGCGAGGAGCGGGCCTTCGCGGCAGCCGACCGGGTGCTGCTGCTCGAGGCCGGCCGGCTGGCTCCTGTCACGTCCTGAGCGGCTGTCCCGTCCTCTTCCCGGAAGCACTCCGCGAACGAGAGGACCTGCCGTGCCCCACCTGCCTGCCGTGACCGATCCCGGCCCGCTCACCCGCCTGGCCTACGCCGTCTCCCGTCGTCGCTTCGGCGACGTCCCCGAGCCCGTGACGCTGTGGGCGCACTCCCGCCGCATCCTGCTCGGCGTCGCCCGCTTCGAGCAGTCCGTCGGGTCCTGGAAGGACCTCGACCCCACCTGCAAGGCGCTCGCTGTGCTCCGCTCCGCCCAGGTGATCGGCTGCCCCTGGTGCATCGACTTCGGCTCGTTCGTGTCGTCCGAGGACGTCACGACCGAGCAGCTGCGCGACCTGCACCGCTGGCGCGACAGCGAGCACTTCACCCCCGCGCAGCGGCTCTGCCTGGAGTACGCCGAGCTCGCGAGCCGCACTCCCGTCGAGGTGCCGCCCGAGCTCGTCTCGGCGCTGCGGCAGCACTTCCCGGACGCCGCGGTCGTCGAGCTGGCCATGGTGGTGGCGGTGGAGAACCAGCGCTCGCGCTTCAACGGCGGGCTGGGGCTGGGGTCTCAGGGCTTCTCGACGACGTCCTGCGCGGTGTCACCCGGCTGAGGCGCGCTTGCGTCCTTCCAGGGCGTACGCCGTGCCGAAGCCGACGAGCCAGGCGGCGTTGCCGACCGCGGACGGCACGTTCCCCTTGGCGGTCCAGCCGGCCACGATGAGCGCCGCGCCTCCCTGCGCGCAGGCGTACGTCCACGGCTCCCGACGGCGCCACAGGCGCAGGAAGCCGGGGGTGAACAGCGTGAACGGGACGGCGAGCACGTAGCCGGCGGCGAGCGCCGCGGTCGAGGGGGTCACCCGCCCAGTGTGCTGCGGGTCGGGCCTGTTTGGATGACCTAGTGCCGGACGACTCGCGCGAGCTGCGCCCCGAGGACGCCTTCGACGTCGGCGGCCTCCACCGCTGGCTGTCGACCCGCGTAGGCGGTCTGGGCGGGCCGCCGGTGGTGCGCCAGTTCGCCGGCGGCGCCTCCAACCTGACCTATCTGCTGCGCTACCCGGACCGCGAGCTGGTGCTCCGGCGCCCCCCCGTCGGGCAGAAGGCGGCGTCCGCCCACGACATGAGGCGCGAGCACCGGGTGCAGCAGGCACTGGCCCCGCAGTACCCGTACGTGCCGGCGATGGTGGCGTTCTGCGACGACCCGTCGGTGATGGGCTCGGACTTCTACGTCATGGAGAAGGTCGACGGGACGATCCTGCGCGGACGGCTGCCGGCCGGGCTGTCGCTCTCCCCCGACCAGGCCCGCGCCCTGGCCCTGCGCGCCGTCGACAGCCTCGTTGCCCTGCACGGCGTCGACGTCGAGGCGGCCGGCCTGACCGACCTCGGTCGCGGTCCCGGCTACGTCGGACGGCAGGTCGCCGGCTGGAGCGACCGCTTCCGCGCGGCCCGTACCGAGGACGTCCCCGACTTCACCGCAGTCATGACCTGGCTCGCGGACCACCAGCCGGACGACGTGGCGATGTGCCTGGTGCACAACGACTTCCGCCTCGACAACCTCGTGCTCGACGCCGACCTGCGGGTCGTGGCGGTGCTCGACTGGGAGATGGCGACGATCGGCGACCCGCTGATGGACCTCGGTGGCGCGCTCGCCTACTGGGTGCAGGCCGACGACGACGACGTCATGCGGCTGTCGAAGCGCCAGCCGACCGACGTGGCGGGGATGCCCACCCGCGACGAAGTCGTCGCGCACTACCGGGCGGCGACCGGTCTGCCGGTCGACGGCTGGGCGTTCTACGAGGTGTTCGGGCTGTTCCGGCTCGCCGTGATCGTGCAGCAGATCTACCTGCGGTACTCGCGCGGCCAGACGACCAACCCGGCGTTCAAGGACTTCCACCACTTCGTGACCTACCTGGAGTCGCGCTGCCGCACCGTCGCCGGGAGGGCCTGACATGCCCGTCGTCCACCTCGTCCGGCACGGCCAGGCGTCCTTCGGCGCCGACGACTACGACGTCCTGTCCGAGCTCGGGCGTGAGCAGTCGCTGCGGGTCCGCACTGCTCTCGCCGGCCGCGGCCTGCGGTCCCCCGTCGCGGTCTGCGGCACCCTGCGCCGGCAGCGCGACACCGCTGCCCTCGCGCTGCCGGACGTGCCGGCTGCGGTCGACGGGCGCTGGGACGAGTACGACCACCTCGAGCTGATGAGGCGGTACACCTCAGCGCCGGAGCCCGGCGGCTCGTCCCTGGCGATGCAGCGGCTGCTCGACGAGGCCCTGCGCTCGTGGGTGCACGACGGTGACGACGGCGGCTGGTCGACGTTCTCCGACGGCGCCGTCGACGCCCTCGGCGACCTGACGTCCGGTCTGGGGTCGGGCCGCGACGCGGTCGTGTTCACCTCCGGTGGCGTCATCGCGGCGGTCTGCGCGCAGCTGCTGGGGCTGGGCGCCGACGGCGTCGTGGCCCTGAACCGGATCGCGGTCAACGGCGCTGTCACCAAGCTCGCGGTCGGCTCGCGCGGGACGACGCTGGTCACCTTCAACGAGCACGGGCACCTGGACTCCGCGAGCACGACCTACCGCTGACCGCCGACGTCCGGCCCGCGCCGGTGCTGCCGCGCCCGAGGACCCGGTGGGCTCGCCACGCTGGAGCAGGCTCGTGCGCGCGTGCCGCCCGACGGCGCGTCCTGCCCGATGCCGGTCTCCACGTCGACGGCCACGTCGTGCGTCGTGCCCGCTCAGAACGGCGGTGGTGCGTCCCGGTCGATCTCCCGCCGTCGCGGAGCGGCGGCCTCCGGCGGGGCGTCCTTGCCGATCACCCACCGGGGTGGTGCGGCGACCGGCCGGGCCGCAGCGGCGGCGACTCAGCGGTGAGGTCGGCCTGTGGGGGTCGTGGGTGCGGTCCGGGCCGTCGGTACCGGCGGCCCAGCGGGCTGTGCCAGGTGCTGCTGCCGTCGCGACAGTCCTGCCTAGGACACGACCTCTACGTCGAGCTGGGGGACCCCATCCGCGAACCCAGCACGGCCAGCTCGTCCGGCTTGCCCGGCAGGATGTCCGTCACGTACGACGACACCGCCGCCGGCAGGCCCACGTCGCGTCCCGCGCTCTCCGACAGGAACCACCGGTGCTCGAGCACCTCGTGAAACACCTCGGCCTGCTCGAGCTTGCCGCGCAGCTCCTTCGGGACCGCCAGCACGACCGGCTGGAAGACGTTGGCGAGCCACTCGTGGGCGGCGACCTCCTCGTCCTTGTCCGAGCCCTTGCCGGTCCGGTACGCGTCGAGGTCGTTGAGCAGCCGGCGCGCCTGGTTCTCCTCGGCGTCGAGCCCGGTGAGGCGCAGCAGCCGCCGCGAGTGGTGGCCGGCGTCGACGACCTTGGGCTGGATGCGGACCGTCGCGCTGTCGCCCTCGGTCGTGATCGTCAGCTCCTCGACGTCGAAGCCGAGGCTGTTCAGCCGCTGCACGCGCTGGGCGATCAGGTGCCGCTCGTCCAGCCCGATGACCTCGGCCTCGGTCAGCTCGTTCCACAGCGAGGTGTACCGCGCGATGACGTCGTCGCCGGTCGTGAAGGGGTCGACCTTCTCGTCGAGCAGTCCACCGGCCTGCAGGTCCAGCAGCTCGCCGATGATGTTGCCGTGCGCGATCTCGAGGTCGTAGCGACGCTGCCCGTCGGACAGCCTGCTGTGCAGCTCACCGGTCTCGGCGTCGACGAGGTAGGCCGCGAAAGCGCCTGCGTCACGGCGGAACAGCGTGTTGGACAGCGAGCAGTCGCCCCAGTAGAAGCCCTCGGAGTGCAGGCGCACGAGCAGCACCGACAGCGCGTCGAGCAGGCGCACCGCGGTGTCGGGACGCAGGGTCTGCGAGAACAGCGCGCGGTACGGCAGCGAGAACTGCAGGTGCCGGGTGATCAGCGCCGTCTCGAGCGGACCGCCGTCGGCGTCGGTGCGGCCGTCGATGATGGCGACCGCGGAGACGGACGGGACGTCGAGGCGCTCGAGGTCGCGCAGCAGCCGGTACTCGCGCTGCGCGGAGTGCTGACCGACCTCCTTGACCGCGTACACCCGACGGTGCACCCGCACGAAGCGCACGATGTGCCGCGAGATGCCGCGCGGCAGCGCGACCAGCTGGTCGACCGGCCAGGTCTCGAGCGGCAGCTCCCACGGCAGGTCGAGCAGCAGCCGGCCGTCGTCGGAGCCCGTGATGTGGAGCACGGCTCCACCCTGCCACTCAGGCGAGGTCCGGGGCCACCTCCGCGACCAGGGCGTGCAGCTCCTTGACGCGCTGCGCCTCGGCCGCCGGCATCACGAGCGTCGCGGTCGGGGTGTGGACGACGACCAGGCCCTCGCAGCCGACGAGCGTCACCAGGTGGTCCGGGTCCGACGACGCGACGACGTTGCCACGGCTCTCGTGCAGGACCGCGCGCGCCGCACCGACCGCGTTGCCGTCGGCGTCGGCGCCGAGCGCCTCGCCGTACGCCGGCCAGCTGCCGACGTCGAGCCAGCGGGCGTCGAGCGGCAGGGCGGCGACGGTGAAGCCGCTCGACGTCGACGCCGGCTCCATCACCCCGTAGTCGATCGACAGCTTCCGGACGGCCGGCCACTGCTCTCGGGCGAGGACGTCCCAGGCGGGAGTGCCGTAGGCACAGCCCATCTCACGCAGCAGCGGCGCCGACTCGGGGACGAACGCGTCGACCGCGCGCAGCAGCGTCGACGCGCGCCACACGAACATCCCGCTGTTCCACAGGAACCGCGACGGACCCGCGGCGAGGAACTCGGTGGCGAGCTCGAGCGACGGCTTCTCGCGGAACGTCGACACGACGTGGCCGCCGGCGAGCGGCTCGCCGAGCTCGAGGTAGCCGAACCCGGTCGCGGGTGCGTCCGGCACGACGCCGAACGTCACCAGCGCGTCGTCGCGCTCCTCGGCCAGCCGGAACGCCGCGTCGAGGGTGGCGGCGAACGACTCCAGCGGCTCGATCAGGTGGTCGGCGGTGAGCACCGCGACGACGGCGTCCGGGTCGGCGGCGGCGATGACCGCGCAGCCCAGGGCGACAGCGGGCAGGGTGTCGCGGCCGGACGGCTCGACGATGAGCCGGTCGGCCTGCAGCCCGGCGACCGACTCGACCGCCGTGCGCAGCTGCTCCCCGGCAGCGAGCCACACCTGCGACGTCGGGACGACGGAGGTCGCGCGCTCCACCGCGATGTCGAGCAGCGAGCGCCCCTGCAGCAGCGGGACGAGCTGCTTGGGCAGCCCCGCGGTCGAGAACGGCCACAGCCGGGTGCCGGAACCGCCGGCGAGGATCAGGGCGTGCCTCACGAGCGCTCCTCGAGCAGGTCGGCGGAACGGGTCGGGGCGGCGCCCTCGCCGACGGAGCGGACGCGGGCGGCGAGCAGGTAGCGCAGCAGCAGCCCGACAGCGAGCACCGCGCGGACCGGGGCGTGCGCCGGGCCGGCGTACTGCCGCGACAGGTAGCGGTACAGCGCCCGGTGGTGCTCGCGCAGCATCGGACCGGCCGAGCGCGAGGTGGCGTGGCCGCCCTCGTGCGTGATGACCGCAGACGGCACGTAGACCGACGACCAGCCGGCCTCACCGAGGCGCCGGCACAGGTCCATGTCCTCGCAGTACATGAAGTACGACGGGTCGAAGCCGCCGACGGCCTCGAAGGCCTCGCGGCGCAGCAGCATGCAGGAGCCCGACAGCCAGCCCGTCGTGCCCTCCACCGGGGACCCCGCCTCGGCGCGGTACGCCCGGGTCCACGGGTTGCCCGGCCACCACCAGCCGAACACTGCGTGGCCGGTGCCGCGGCCGAGCGAGGGGAAGGCCCGGGCCGACGGGTAGAGCTGGCCGTCGGTCGTGCGGATCGCCGGTCCGAGGCAGCCGGCGTGCGGCCACCGGGTCGCCGCGGCCAGCAGGTCGTCCAGAGCGCCGGGTGACCACGTCACGTCGGGGTTCGCGACCACCAGCCAGTCGCCCTGGAAGCCCGACGCGCCGAGGTTCGCGGCCCGGCCGTACCCGAGGTTGCCGCCGGTCTCCAGCAGCCGGACGCCGTCACGCACGGCGGCTGCCGGCGCGCCGTCGGTGCTGCCGTTGTCGGCCAGCACCACCTCGTGCGGCACCGCGGTGTCGAGCGAGTCGAGAAAGGCCGCGAGCGACTCCCCCGGGGAGTACGTGACGACGACGACGCGGAGGACCGCCCCGCTCACAGCAGGACGGGGGTCACGGCTCGAGGGCGCGGGTGTAGCTCGCCATGTGCGCCTCGGCGCTGGCCGCCCACGTGAACTCCAGCGACCGCTCGTGCCCCGCCTCGCCGAGCTGCGCACGCCGGTCGGGGTCGTCGAGCAGGGCGTTGAGCGCCGCCGCGATCGAGTCGGGGTCGGGCTCGGTGTAGGCCACCGCGTCGCCGCCGACCTCGGGCAGCGACAGCCGGTCCGTGGTCAGCACCGGGGCACCGCACGCCATCGCCTCGAGCACCGGCAGGCCGAAGCCCTCGCCGTGGCTCGGGTAGGCCACGATCGTCGCGCCGCCGAGATAGCCGGGCAGGTCGGTGAAGCGCAGGTAGCCCGGGCGGAGCACGCGCAGGTGCGACGGGACCTCGGCGATGCAGCCGTCGATCGTGTCGTCCCAGCCGGAGCCGCCGGCGAGCACCAGCGCGGGCGTCAGCTCGCGGCCCTCGCACGCCTTCACCCAGCCGCGGATGAGGCCGGGGACGTTCTTGCGCGGCTCGAGCATGCCGAGGAACGCGACGTAGGACTGCCCGGCCAGGCCGAGACGTGCTTGCACGCGGGCCTTCTCGGCCTCGGTCGGCACGCGGAACGTCTGGGCGTCGACGCCGTGGTAGGCCACGTCGATCCGGGTGGCGTCGGCGTCGAGGACGCGCACGAGCTCGTCGCGGGTCGCCTTCGACGGGGCGATCACGCGCGACGCGCGGCGCAGCGCGGTGCGGGTGGCGGACCGGAAGAAGGTCCCCTTCACCGCGCTGTGCATGTCGGGCTCAGTGAAGAACGTGGCGTCGTGGACGGTGACCACGACGGGACGGCCGGCGCGCAGCGGCATCGTGTAGTGCGGCGAGTGGACGACCTGCGCCTCGACCTGCTGGGCGACCAGCGGGAGGCCGGTCTGCTCCCACGCCACGCGGGCCGGGCGGTGCGCGACCGCCGCCGGGGCGGGCACGACGCGGGCGTCGTGGTCGTTGCGGACGTACCGGTCGGCGTCGGCGC